>NZ_JBNGGG010000051.1:0-92196 GCF_049974585.1 Streptomyces sp. UG1
AAAGCGCCCCCGCGCTACCCAACACCACCAACACGACCGCCGGATGATCGGCTACACCACGACAAGGGACACGACCATTGGTCGAGGTGCGCGAGTTCTCGGTGGGCGGCGGCGACCGTGTTGCGGATGGTTGCTGAATCCAGGGCCGTCCCGGGGCCTTGACCATGGCGAAGGCGCGCTCGGCCTGGATCAGCGCCTCGTCGTGGTGTCCGAGCTCGATATTGATCTTTGCTATGGCGTCCAGCATCATGGCGCGGCCGTTGCGGTATCCGCGCTTTGCGTCGACGGCCACTTTGGGGCTGAGGGCGTTGAGGCCGTCGGTTAGACAGCCGAGCTCCCAGTACACCGAGCCCAGAATCTGCAGTGCCAGGCTGTCGTCCCACCATCCGGTTTCTTCGTTGCTGCTGATGGCCAGTTCGAGATGATCGGCGGCCTCGCGCAGTCGGCCCAGATCCCGGCACGTCATACCCAGGATGACCAGACCGAACGCGTCAGCGTATTCAGCCCTGGCTTCACGGTTGACGCGGAGGCCGGCCGTGACGTGCGCGTACGCACTGTCGAGGCGTGCCATGCTCCATTCCACGCTGCCTTGGCCGCCGAGCGCCGCCACCTCGCCTGCGGCCCAGCCGAGTTCCCGGCTGATGTCCAGGACGCGTGTGTGATGCTCCATGGCCTGCCTGGCATGCCCTCTGTCCCACAGGATGATCCCTAGTTGGTGGTGCATGGCTGCCTGACCGAGCAGGCTACTTTCGGCTACGGCCGCGTCCAGCACCAACTGCGCGGTGGCCTGCCACGTCGCTCGCGACAGATGCAGCCAGAAATAGCCGAACAGCGCGGAGGCCAGATACCAGGCAACGGGACGGGGACCGTAGCGGGCAGCATGGTTGACGGCGGCGAGTAGATTCGCCTGCTCTGCCCCCAGCCACCGGGCGGAGTCGGCTGCGTCCGGTATGCCCTGCTGGTCACCGCGGTCGAGGTCGCCGGGCAGCTTCGGGAAGAGCCCGGTTCCCGAGGCGGCACGAGCGGCGTGCAGGTACCGGATCAACAGCCGTTCCAGCGCGGCGTCACGATCCGCTGCCGCAACCTCGGCCAACGCACGCTCCTGCGCGTACTCACGCAGGAGATCATGGAAACGGTACCGGCCCGTCGCTGCAGGTTCGATCAGGTGGGCAGCGGCAAGCGCACTGAGCAGCCGACGGGCCTGCTGTACTGGTGCGTCCAAGAGGGCTGCCGCGGCCTCGGCAGTGAACTCCGGTCCGGGAAACAGGCCCAGCAGGCGGAACAGCCGGCGTGCCGCAGGAGCAAGCACTCCATATGACGCGGAAAAGGCCGTCCGCAAGGGGGAGTACTCGTCACCGTCCGGCTCCAGCGCATCGAGCCGATTGCCCTCGGACATCTCGGCGACCAGATCGGCCACGCGCAGACCCGGGTCGCCCGCCAGCCTTGCGGCGGCCACGCGCAGCGCCAGCGGAAGGCTGCCGCACAGCCTGATCATTGCGTCGACCGCGAGCGGTTCGGCGGACAGCCGGTCCTCGCCGAGAGTCTCGCTCAGCAACGCGCGGGCCTCGTCCGGAAGGAGGAGGCCCAACGGCAGGGCGTGAGCCCCGTCGCGGGCAACGAGATCGCCGAGCCGATTGCGGCTGGTGACGACGACGCAGCACGACGGGCTGCCCGGGAGCAGCGGACGGATCTGCTCCGCCGAGGCCGCGTTGTCCAGCAGAACGAGGAGGCGTCGGTCGGCCAGCAGAGTTCGGTACACACGGCCTTGGGCCTCGTCGCTGGCGGGGATCTCCGACGCAGTTGAGACACCTGAGCGAGAACACCGAGATGTCCGAGACGGAGCGCACCCAGATGGCTCGGAGGGCATTCGCGCGCTGCTACGAACTGCGCTATCAAGTCGAACTCTTCGCTCCGGCCGAGGTGGTGGATCCGGCACTCACGTATTTCCGATGCGTACGCGGCTTCCGCAACGCGGTGGGCAAGGGGTTGCGACACACGGACCAGGATTTCGAACGCTACACGGAGCAGATGAAGGACACACTGGCCGACGCCCGTGATGCCATGCGCAAGGACCTGGAACTGAGCGAGACGGCGGGGGAGGGAGACTGAGAGCGCCGTCCCTCGAAGGGGCTGGCGACTGCCGCGGCGAAGGACACCCTCGTGCGGTACGGCCGCAATGCCGCCACCGTGACGTACGTCGGTGCCAGGGGCGGCGTCCCGCTCTGGGCGGTGGTGGTCCCCTGGCCCACGCGGGGAACTGTTCTGCAGCCGGGCCGGGTGTGGTCAGGGCGGACTGAGCGCAGACGGGCGCGGACTGAGGCGGGGAGCCATGCGACCAGCTCCCGGGCCTTGGCCTCCGACGTGTTCGACGGCGGCACGCGGCAGCGCTCGTCAGCGGAGAACCGGTGTTCTTCACACGCGCCTCCTCAGCCGGTCGGGCTCAGCCGTCGACTCCCTGATGCAAAAGAGTATGTCCAGTCGCCGGGGCCACGGCCCCTCCGCTGCTCGGGGTCCTGAGCCTGGCAGGCATAGAGCAAAGGAGAAGAGCTTTTCCGACTATATGCGGCACCGTGCGCCTTATCCCCGAAGACTGGCTTTGCTCAGTTTTCCCGGCGAAAGGAAGCATTGTGGCACCCAATTCGGATCGCACGGACACGAACAACCCCCGAGTCTGCGAGAAACAGTCCGGCATCGGTGCGCCGCACGCGTCGACTCCCGCGTCGCAGCAGGCCGAGCTTCAGCTGCGGGCGCATGATGCGTGGGCTTTGCCGGTCGAGGTCCTGGGGGACGCCCTGGGCGTGACGTTCTCCGAGAAGGAGCTGATCGACAACCACCAGGCATGGCTCATCGCCCTCCGTGGCCGGATCGCTGTCATCACGCTCCCCGGACTGTCCAGGGAGGTGAAGGAGCAGCGCATCCGGCGGCTCTTCTGCGAGCGCATCAGCCACGGATGGGCCGCTATCACAGTGGATTCGGAGGACGGGGTGACCTTCTGTGAGACCTTCCTGGAGGAGGTCGATCCGGCAGATGATCCACCCGAAGTGAGCCCGAAGCAGACGAAGGATGTGCGCGACCTCTACGAAGGATCCGCGTACGCACCACTGCATGGATGGCGCGGCGACGAAGAGGTGATCGCAGCACTGCGTACGCTGATCATCGATGCACTCGCCGGCACGGCCGAGGACATGCCGGAGGAGGCCTACCCGCTTCCCGAGGGTGTCGGAGCCATGGTCGCGATCGGCTACGACGAGCAGGGAGCGCTGCATCCTCTGGTCTGGGTCCGCACTGACATCCCCAGCGGGTTGCGGGCGGACCTGTGGGGGTACTGCGCCGCGCTGTCCGCCAGCCTCGACCGTGTGGATGTTGAGCCCGACGAGAACGGGATCTTCTACGTGGGAATGGAACGCTCGCCGGTGACCGGCCCGGGTGTAGCGCTGCTCGCGGCGGCCATCGTGCGGCGGATGGGCCGGAGCCCTGAGGACTGCGCCTTCCCCCTCCTCGCGCCCGGCGCTCAGGCAGAGGAGGCACCGCCGCTGGCTGCGTGACGGGGGACGCCGCCGCCCAATAGACCAGAGAAGACGGTCCGCCTGGCTCCAGGCCGACATCCCCCGTCGTCTGCCCATGCCCCCTGTACCCCGTCCCATGACCGGGTACAGGGGGTGCAGTGTGGCTCGTGGCTCGGCGTTGCGACGGTTCGCCTCAAGCTCGACCTTGAGGAACACACGAGTCACCGAGGCGTGGCGACTCTTGCAGGCGGCCTCCCCCGCATGCGTGATGCAGGTGGCAGGATCTGCCCAGAGGGGATTCGCATACCGGTGCGGTAGGAGTACGACAAAATAGGCTGCGCGCCACGCCACCAGCCGCAACGGCTGACCATCGGTCAGCGACCCGAAATCCAGCACCCGTGGGTGGCGCGCGAGGAGTTCCTGGAACTCCGCCTCGGTCTCGAACGCGGCCGGCTCCAGCGTCTGTAGGTCGCTCCCCAAGACGGATACCGACTGATCAGTCACTTGCTACCCCACCCCTGTGATCCCAAGACTTCTCCCGGCCATGTCCGCTTGCTGCACGCTCTGTTGAGGGTCAGTGGCCGTTCCTGTCGTGGAGGAGTGGCGAACGGTCTGTCATTACCCGATCTCGGGCATCCGGACCGTCCGGAGCTGCTCCGCGAGATCACCGCGAGCGTCACCGACCGCGACCCGCAACTGCTCGAATGCTTGGCGCACCACGAGGGGCGGGAGTGCCAGTCGGAGACAGGCGGGAAATCTCCGTGGATGTTCATCCGCCGAGGCCGCGTGGGCGGCCGAAGGCCCCTGGTTGCCTCTCACCTGCCGGTTACGCACAAGCCGACCCCGGCGGGGAGCGCACAGCACAAGGCCACGAAGGAGCGCGTTGTCGAGACCGCTGCGCGGTACGGGCTGGACTCCGAGGCTGAGGTTCCCGTAGCCGACCGGCAGAGCGTCACGGACGCCGTCGTCACCGGTCCCGGCCGCATGCGGATCGGCTGGGAGATCCAGTACCACCACATCAGCCCCAGCAGCGTGCACCACCGCTCGGTCAATGCCGTGGAGCACGGCATCACGCCCTTGTGGGTGGCGAAGGACCGGACGGCTTCCCTGATCGACCGTGCGCCGTGGGCGCGCGTCGACGACATGCCGTGGAAGGACATCGCGGACGGCAAGGAGATGGTCATCCGCAGCGGGTACCGCCACCTTGAGGTCTGGAAGTGCGTACCGAGCAGCGATCGCCACTGCCTCGCCAGCGAGGGCGCCGGTCACTGTGGCGCGATACACGCCGACTGGTTCGTGCCGGCACTATGCGTGCCCGAGAAGAAGCCGGTCCACATCGAAGACCTGGTCCTGCAGAGCGCCACGGGGGAGAGCGTCCCGGTCTACGTGTCCAGCCGCGGCAACGGCCGGGCTGGTCGGCACATGTGGGTGCCGGCGGACGAGCGCATGCAGTAGGAGAAGATCGTCGGTGAACGGACGCCTCTTCCCCGAGCCTCGGCCTAAGAGGACGACGACGTGATCACCTTCGCCGAGCAGGAGATCGACCGCACCTGCCGGGCAGAAGAAGAAGGCTGGTTCGTCAGCGACACCCGGCCCATACGGGACCTCGCCCAGCCGACTGGTGGCATCACCCTTTCACGCATGCCCCTGCAGGGCTCTCGTCATCCGATGCGGATCACTCCAGTCGAGCGAGCCGCTGCCTCCGCCGCACTGGGCTGCCCGACGTGGGAGCTGGGGCCGTGCGCCGGGTGCGGCCAGCTGATGCGCAGGTACGGGCGGCACGCGGCGATGTACTGCAACGTGTGCCGGGCCGTCCTCAACGGGCGGTAGCCGGGAACTGCAACCAAAACCACGGCACGACGAAGGCTCCGACCGAAATCTGGTCGGCCGGCTGGGCGGTGGAACGGCTGTCTGCCGAAGGCAGCAGGGACACGGCCCCTCCCGGTCGCCGCGCACGGCCAGGGACACCTTTGTTGTGGGGAGCGCCTCAGCAGCGAACGCATGGGCGCTACCTTGCACCGCCTTGGACTCTTGGGCGAGTTCCTCGCCTCGGGCTCGCATCAGGTGCCCGAGGGTGAGTCCGGTGAACTCGACGGACCGCAGAAGGAAGCGGAGTGAGCCCGAGCACAAGGCGACTGTCGCAGTGGCTGGCCGAGCCAGTGCCCCTACGCAAGGTGGCAGATCTCCTCGGGGGTCGACGCATCGAAGGCGTCTGGACTGGTGAGGGCGGACCGCTTTCCCTGCCGTGTCACGAAGGTGAAGGGAAAGTACGTGGCCCTTCCCGCCGATGTGATGGCGGCCATGGGAATCGATGATCCGATCGTGCGGATCGGCGACCTGCTGGCCGGAGCTGAGTTCGCGAGGCGATGGGACTGAGGACCGGTCGCCGGAGACTGAGTGCAACGTCAGAGGGCCGGGCCGCGCAAACGGCCCGGCCCTCTGGGCCGGCGTGCGACATGGAACGGGCTGGTAGGGCGGACATGGATGGCCAGTGCACTACTGATCCGTTGAGCGGCTCTGTCCTGCGGCACAGGTGTGCTGGCGGTGCTCGGTGGCCGTCATATCGCCTCCGTGGCTCCTTTGAGCGGCATTGCGACCGCGGCTCGTCGGAGCGGCGTAGCGGGGGCGTCGAGCGAGAAGAATGGCCTGAATGCCGGAGATAAATGAGACCAAAACTGAGACCAGGGCATGCCGAAGACCCCGGCCGTTGAGCGGTCCGGGGTCTTCGTTTCGCCTGTTCAGGCGGCTGCGGAGGATACGAGATTCGAACTCGTGAGGGGTTGCCCCCAACACGCTTTCCAAGCGTGCGCCCTAGGCCTCTAGGCGAATCCTCCGCCGGAAACATTACATGACCGAGAGGAGTGCTCGCGAACTCGTATCCAGTCGCTGACGTCGGGTACTCTTTGCGGAGCCCCTCACGCGGCGCTATCTGACTGAACTCCCCCAGGGCCGGAAGGCAGCAAGGGTAGGTTGGCTCTGGCGGGTGCGTGGGGGGCGCTTGCGTTCCGGGGTGAGGGCCGGGGTCGGCGGGTGGTCCCGGGGAGGGCTGGGGCGGGGTCCGTTGTCAGTGGGCGCCTATAACCTCGTAGGCGTGTCGTCTCTCGCGCTGTACCGCCGTTATCGCCCGGAGTCGTTCGCCGAGGTCATCGGGCAGGAGCATGTCACTGACCCGTTGCAGCAGGCGCTGCGGAACAACCGGGTCAATCACGCGTACCTGTTCAGCGGTCCGCGCGGATGCGGCAAGACGACCAGCGCGCGGATCCTCGCGCGGTGTCTGAACTGTGAGCAAGGTCCCACGCCGACCCCGTGCGGCGAGTGCCAGTCCTGTCAGGACCTCGCCCGGAACGGACCGGGTTCCATCGACGTCATCGAGATCGACGCCGCCTCGCACGGTGGTGTGGACGACGCCCGTGAGCTGCGCGAGAAGGCCTTCTTCGGGCCCGCCGGCAGCCGGTACAAGATCTACATCATCGACGAGGCCCACATGGTCACGTCGGCCGGCTTCAACGCGCTGCTGAAGGTCGTCGAGGAGCCGCCCGAGCATCTGAAGTTCATCTTCGCCACCACCGAGCCCGAGAAGGTCATCGGGACGATCCGGTCGCGGACCCATCACTACCCCTTCCGGCTCGTGCCGCCCGGCACCCTGCGGGACTACCTCGGCGAGGTGTGCGGGCGCGAGAACATCCCCGTCGAGGACGGCGTACTGCCGCTCGTCGTGCGCGCCGGCGCCGGGTCCGTGCGTGACTCCATGTCCGTCATGGACCAGCTCCTCGCGGGGGCCGGAGCGGAGGGTGTGACGTATGCCATGGCCACCTCCCTCCTCGGCTACACCGACGGGTCGCTGCTCGACTCCGTCGTCGAAGCCTTCGCCACCGGGGACGGGGCCGCCGCCTTCGAGGTCGTAGACCGTGTCATCGAGGGCGGCAACGACCCGCGTCGCTTCGTCGCCGATCTGCTCGAGCGGCTGCGTGATCTCGTCATCCTGGCCGCCGTGCCGGATGCCACCGACAAGGGGCTCATCGACGCCCCCGCCGATGTCCTGGAGCGCATGCAGGCCCAGGCCGGCACCTTCGGCGCCGCCGAGCTCAGCCGCGCCGCCGACCTCGTCAACGAGGGCCTGACCGAGATGCGCGGCGCCACCTCGCCCCGCCTTCAGCTCGAGCTGATCTGCGCACGCGTGCTCCTGCCGGCCGCCTACGGGGACGAGCGCTCGGTCATGGCCCGGCTCGACAGGCTGGAGCGGGGCGTGAGCTTCTCCGGAGGCGGTGGAGGCGGTGGAGGCGGCGGGGGCGTTGGCACGCCCGCGGTGCCTGCGATGCCCGCGATGGGGTACGTGCCCGGGCCCGAGGGGCATGGGTATCCGCCGGGTCCCGACGTCCAGGGGAGAGCGGCCGCCGCGCCGGTTCCGCCGGGCGGTGGGCCTGCCGCTGCGCGGGCCGCCGTACGGGCCTCGGGTGCGCCGACGGGGGGTACGACTGATACGGCCGCCCGTACCGCCGGTACCGCCGGTGCGGCTCCGGCCGCGGGCGGGGCACCGCAGCAGTCCCATGAGCCGCAACAGCAGTCGCAAGCACCCCGGACATCTCAGACATCTCAAGCGCCTCAGACGCCTCAAGCGCCCCGGACACCCTCCACCCCCGCGCCCTCCCCCTCCCCTGCCGCACCGACCCCCCAGTCTCCCGGCGCCTGGCCCACCGCCGCTCCCGCAGGAGGCGGTCGGCGCCCCGGCGGCTGGCCCACCGCGACCCCGGCGGGCGGCGGGGCCCAGCCGACCTCCGCGCCCAGCGGCACCCCCGCTCCCGCACCGCAGCCCGCGGCGCCCACCCCGCCTCCCGCCCCCAACACCGGCGCCGCACCCACCTACGCTCCTCCGAGCGGCGGCCTCGACCCCCGCATGCTCTGGCCGAACATCCTGGAGGCGGTCAAGAACCGCCGTCGCTTCACGTGGATCCTGCTCAGCCAGAACGCCCAGGTGGCCGGCTTCGACGGCACCACCCTCCAGCTCGGGTTCGTCAACGCCGGAGCGCGCGACAACTTCGCGAGCAGCGGCAGCGAGGACGTGCTGCGGCAGGCGCTGGCCGAGCAGTTCAACGTCCAGTGGAAGATCGAGGCGATCATCGACCCGTCGGGCGGCGGCTCGGCTCCCCCGCCGAGCGGCGGCTCCTCCGGCTTCGGAGGCGGCAGCGGCGGCGGTGGCGGTGGTAACAGCGGCTACGGCAGCAGCGGCTACGGCAGCAGTAACCACGGCGGTGGCGGCTACGGCGGTGATGGCGGTACGACCTCCCAGCGCCCGTCCGCTCCCCAGTCCACGCCCGCCACCACACCCACCCCGCCCCCGGCAGCCGCACCGTCGGCCCAGGCAGCGCCCTCCGCTGCCCCCACCCCGGCCCCTCAGCCGTCCACGGCCTCCCCCCCGGAGCCGCCCGCCCCGGTCGCCCCCGAGGACGACATCCCCGAGGACGACGACCCGGACCTCAACGAGTCGGCGCTCTCGGGCCACGACCTGATCGTGCGGGAGCTGGGGGCGACAGTGGTGGAGGAGTTCATGAACGAGTGAGGGCATCGACGAGTGAGGAGTTCATGAGCGCGCGTAGCCCAGGCCTGCGTCAGGTTTGGAGGAACATCCAGGGCCGGCCGACGGCCCCTTCGGATGCCCGCACGAGAACCCCGTTAGGCTGACCCCCGTGAAGGTCCTCGTCATCGGCAGCGGCGCCCGCGAACACGCCCTGTGCCACTCCCTGTCCCTCGACCCCGACGTCACCGCGCTGCACTGCGCCCCCGGCAACGCCGGCATCGCCGAGGTCGCCGAGCTGCACCAGGTCGACGCGCTGGACGGCACGGCCGTGACCGCGCTCGCCGAACGGCTCGGCGTCGGCCTCGTGGTCGTAGGGCCGGAGGCGCCGCTCGTCGCCGGGGTCGCCGACGCCGTGCGCGACGCGGGGATCCCGGTCTTCGGCCCCTCCGGGGAGGCCGCGCAGATCGAGGGATCCAAGGCGTTCGCGAAGGACGTGATGGCGGCGGCCGGCGTCCCGACGGCCCGCTCCTACGTCTGCACCACGCCCGAGGAGGTCGACGAGGCCCTCGACGCCTTCGGTGCCCCGTACGTCGTCAAGGACGACGGTCTCGCCGCCGGCAAGGGCGTCGTCGTCACCGCCGACATCGAGGCGGCCCGGGCGCACGCCAACGCCTGCGAGCGCGTCGTCATCGAGGAGTACCTCGACGGCCCCGAGGTCTCCCTCTTCGCCATCACCGACGGCGAGACGGTGCTCCCGCTCCAGCCCGCCCAGGACTTCAAGCGCGCGCTCGACGGGGACGAGGGCCCCAACACCGGCGGCATGGGCGCGTACTCCCCGCTGCCGTGGGCCGATCCGAAGCTGGTCGGGGAGGTCCTGGAGACGGTCCTCCAGCCGACCGTGGACGAGATGCGCCGCCGCGGCACCCCGTTCTCCGGGCTGCTCTACGCCGGTCTCGCGATCACCTCGCGCGGCGTACGGGTCATCGAGTTCAACGCCCGCTTCGGCGACCCCGAGACCCAGGTCGTCCTGGCGCGGCTGAAGACCCCGCTGGCCGGCATCCTGCTGGCCGCCGCCAAGGGCGACCTCGCCGACCTGGAGCCGCTGCGCTGGAGCGAGGACGCCGCGGTCACCGTGGTCGTCGCCTCGCACAACTACCCCGGCACCCCGCGCACCGGCGACCCCATCACCGGCCTCGACGAGGTGGCCGCCGAGGACGCCCCGCACGCCTACGTCCTGCACGCCGGCACCAAGCGCGACGGCGACGCCGTCGTGAGCGCCGGCGGCCGCGTCCTGTCCGTCACCGCGACCGGCGAGGACCTCACCGAGGCCCGCGACCGCGCGTACCGGGCGGTGGCCCGCATCAAGCTCGAGGGCTCCCAGCACCGTACGGACATCGCCGCGAAGGCGGCGGGCGCGTAGCAGCGGCGTATACCGCCCCGCCTCCGATAAACCCCGCAGGCTCCGGATCCGTCTCAGGATTCGGGGCCTGTTTCTTGTCCGATTTCTTGTCCGATTTCCTGTCCGAGCCCGACTGGCCTTTGGTCAGGATCAGGGGCCTGATCCTCGCTGTCCGTCATCCACCTTTCCCCAAAGCCATTCCATCGAGTGACCGATGCCCCATCCGGCTGACGTGGGTCGACGCCCCAACTAGGGTGCGGCGCAAAGCGTTCCGGCACTTGGCCCACCGGCATTGCGATGTCAGTGGTGGGTGCCACAGTGGGGGAGTGAGCAAAGCCAGGACAGTTCGGGCAGCCAGGCCAGTGGGGAGGGGGTGAGGTCCGGCCATGACCGGTATGGGTGTGGAGGCGGGTGCGCAGGCAGCGCGCGCCCGGGCTCTCGCCGTGCTGCGCATCCGCAGCCGCGCGCTGGCCGTCGCCCTGCTGCCCGCGGCCGTCGCCGTGGTGCTGCTCACCGGCGCCTCCACCGGCCATCTCATGGGCCCGAGCTGGCACGCCGCGCGCTGGGTCGTCACCCCGGTCGCCGTTCTCGTCCTGCTCTGCGCCGCCGTCATCGCCCTGGTCGTCGCCCGCGCCCGCCCCGCTGTCAGTCCGACGGTCCCGATCGCCGAGGAGCAGGCCCCGGACCTGTACCGGATGGTGCGCGACCTCGCCGACCGCCTCGACGTCCCGGCCCCGTCCGCGATAGCGCTCACCCCGGACTGCGACAGCTGGCTGGAGGACCGCACCCACCCGGCCCACGGCCCGCCCTCGGCCGACGAGCGCGACGACCACGCGGGACGCGACGACCACGAGGGGCGCGACGACCGTGGTGGCAACGGCCTGCACGGCGGGAGCCTGCGCGGCGCCCCACGCCGTACGGCCGCCGCCCCCGTCCTCGTCATCGGCTCCCCGTTCCTGTGGTGGATGCGCGTCGGCGAGCTGCGCGCGGTCCTCGCCCCGGTCGTCGCCGGTACGGGACCGTCGGCGCACCCGGACATAGCCCAGGCCCGGCGCTTCGTCCGGGGCCTGGACGCCGCCGTGGCCGTCGGCTCGACGCGCGGCCGTTGCCCGGGCTCGCGGGCGGTGTGCGCGGGCCTCGGCTGGGTCGCGCGGACGCTGCTGCGCAGTTGCCGGGAGCACGCCGCCGAGATGGAGCGGGGTGTGGCCGCAGCGGCCGCCGAGCGTGCACAGGCTGTGGATTACGGTGTGCGGATCGTCGCCCAGGAACAGGTCGGGCTGGCGTACGCGGGCTGGGACCGCCTGCTGACGCGGGTCGCGCTGCCCGCATGGCGGATGGGCCGTTGGCCGTCCCGGCTGGACGCGGGCGTCGTCGCCGCGCTGACCGAGCTGTCCCGCCGGGACCGGCTGGCCGAGGGCTTCGCCTCCCGGCTCGGCGAGCGCCCCGCGTGTGACCTGCTCGAAGAGCCCGGGGTGGTCGACGAGGCCGCGTCCCTCCTCGCCGCCCGCCTCTTCCACGGCGGCCCCGCCGAGTCCGGCCCGGACTGGTCCCCGGTGGACTGGCACGAGTACCCGGAGGAAGTCGTCGACCGCAAATGGCGCACCGACGCGGCCCGCCTCCACCGCGTCCTCGACGCCTTGGGCGTCCGCCGCACCCCCGACGAGACCTCCCCGGAGACCGACGCCCCAACCCTGGCCCGCGTCCTGGACCACCTGTCGACCCCCCGGGACACCACCACCGCCCGGCCTTCCACCGCCCGGGCTTCCGGCGACCTGCCTTCCGGCGACCTGCCTTCCGCCGCCCGGGCTTCCGGCGACCTGCCTTCCGGCGACCTGCCTTCCACCGCCCGGCCTTCCGGCGACCAGCCTTCCGCCGCCCGGGCTTCCGGCGACCTGCCTTCCGGCGATCCCCTCTCCGACGACCACCCATGCGACGACGGCCACTCTTCCGGCGCCCGGCCCTCCAGCAACCAAGCCTCTACCGAGCAAGCCACCACCCCGCCCACCGCCACCCCCCAGCCCTCACTCCCCACCTCGGCGCCCAAGCCCACCAAGTCCCCCAGCGTGCCCGATCCCACTAAGTCCCCCAGCGCGCCCGAGCCCACCCCCAAATCCCCCAACGCGCCCGACCCCTCCAAGCCCACCAAACCGCCCAAGGCCCCCAAAGCCCCCAACCCCCCCTCACCCCCCTACGCCGCCATGGCCGAAGACCACCCCACCGACGACCAGGAGACGGAACGCAGCTCCGCACTGGCCGCCCGCCTCACCGCCGAACTGGCCCGCGAAGAGGCCGCGACCCCGGCGAAGCCGACGGCGTCGCCGGACCCCGGCAGCACGCTTCTCGACACCGGCGCGCTCCCTCTCTTCCCGCTCCAGCCGCCGCGCACCTCCCGTGAGCTGCTCACCGACCACGTGACGGCGATGGTCTGCTGCGCCGCGATGGACACCGCGGGCGCCGCCCCCGGCCTGGACTGGCTCGACGGACCCACCCTCCTCATCGACGGCGTACGGGCCACCGACCTGACCCCCCGGGTCCTCAGCCTCATCGAGGACGGCGACTCGACGCCCCTGCGGGCCTGGCTGGTGGAGTCGGGGATACGCCCGGAGAAGCCGGTGCGCCTGGTCTGACAGGCGGTTACACCGCTCCGACGCGGCCGCGCATGTCGTATCCAGCCGGAGCCCCCGGTTCCACTTTCGGTCAATTCGCAACGAATAGTGACAGGACGCGTGCGTAATGTGATGTGCTGGGACCGATAAGGCATATGGCAAGGGCTTACGACATACGACAGGCGTACTTCAGCCGTACATAAGCCCCGCCCGCCACACAACACAGACGCTCTACACAAACGCTCGACGCACCACCACGGGGGAGCGAGGGAGGGGTATCGGCCATGGGGTCGGAGCAGATCCGCCGCTGGGAGTCGGGGGCACTCGCGCACGCCGTCACGGACCCCTTCGGCCAGGGCCCCGTCCCCTGGCTGCGCGGCAACGTCACGTACTTCGACGACACCGGCCAGGTCGTCCCCTGGTACGTCGACGGCCAGGCCCACCCCCCGACGCCCGGCACCCCCAGGGTCCCCGCGCCCCGCAGCGCCGGCCCGCGCTCCGCCGACGACGTCCACCGCCAGATCAAGGGCTTCATCTCCACCGGCGCGGTCGCCCCCGGCGAGGCGGTCGACTTCCACATCACCGTGGACCCGCCGCAGGAGTTCGCCGTCGACATCTACCGAATCGGCCACTACGGCGGCGACGGAGCCGCCAAGATCACCACCAGCCCCCGCCTCTCCGGCATCGTCCAGCCCCCGCCGCTCACCGCCGACCGCACCGTCTCCTGCCACCACTGGTGGCTGTCCTGGCGCCTGCAGATCCCGAGCTTCTGGAGCATCGGCGCCTACGTCGCCGTCCTCACCACCGCCGACGGCTACCGCTCCCACATCCCCTTCACCGTCCGCGACAACCACCCCGCGGACCTGCTCCTGCTCCTGCCCGACGTCACCTGGCAGGCCTACAACCTCTACCCCGAGGACGGCCACACCGGCGCCAGCCTCTACCACGCCTGGGACGAGGACGGCCGTCTGCTCGGCGAGTCCGACGCCGCCACGACCGTCTCCTTCGACCGCCCGTACGCGGGCGCGGGCCTGCCCCTGCACGTGGGCCACGCCTACGACTTCATCCGCTGGGCCGAGCGCTACGGCTACGACCTCGCCTACGCCGACGCCCGCGACCTGCACGGCGGCCATGTCGACCCCACCCGTTACCGCGGCCTGGTCTTCCCCGGCCACGACGAGTACTGGTCGACGAACATGCGCCGCACCGTGGAGCTGGCCCGCGAGAACGGCACCTCCCTCGTCTTCCTCTCCGCCAACTCCATGTACTGGCAGGTGGAGTTGACCTCCTCACCGTCCGGCGTCCCCGACCGCCTGCTCACCTGCCGCAAGCGCAAGGGCCCCGGCCGCCCGGTCCTGTGGCGCGAGATCGACCGCCCCGAGCAGGAGCTGATCGGCATCCAGTACGCCGGCCAGGTCCCCGAGCCGCACCCCCTGATCGTGCGCAACGCCGACCACTGGCTGTGGGAGGCGACCGGCGCCTATGAGGGCGACGAGCTCGCGGGCCTGGTCGCGGGCGAGGCCGACCGCTACTTCCCGCGTGCCCCGTTGCCCGATCACGAGGAGCGCATCCTGCTCGCGCACTCCCCGTACACCGACAAGGAGGGCGTCCTCCGCCACCAGGAGACGTCCCTGTACCGGGCCCCCTCCGGCGCCCTGGTCTTCGCCTCCGGGACGTTCGCCTGGTCCCCGGCACTGGACCGCCCGGGCCACGTCGACGCCCGTATCCAGCGCGCCACCGCGAACCTCCTGGACCGCATCTGCAAACGTGACTGAGCCCTGCTGAACCACCCCCGTCCAGGACCGATCCCCGGCATACGGGAGAATCGAGCCACTTGGACAGAACCACGGGGAGGAACCGTGTCCGGATTCGTAGAAAAGCCCGAGCCGATCCAGGTTCCGGGCTTGGTGCATCTGCACACCGGCAAGGTGCGCGAGCTGTACCAGAACGAGGCCGGCGACCTCGTGATGGTCGCCAGCGACCGCATGTCCGCCTACGACTGGGTGCTCCCCACCGAGATCCCCGACAAGGGCCGCGTCCTCACCCAGCTCTCGCTGTGGTGGTTCGACCAGCTCGCCGATCTGGTCCCCAACCACATCATCGGCACCGACGTACCGGAAGGCGCCCCGGCCGACTGGGCGGGCCGCACCCTCGTGTGCAAGTCGCTGAACATGATCCCGGTGGAGGCGGTGGCCCGCGGCTACCTCACCGGCTCGGGCCTCGCCGAGTACAACGACTCCCGCACCGTCTGCGGCCTCGCCCTCCCCGAGGGCCTCGTCGACGGCAGCGAACTGCCCGCCCCGATCTTCACCCCGGCCACCAAGGCCGCCGTCGGCGAGCACGACGAGAACGTCTCCTACGAGGAGGTCGCCCGCCAGGTCGGCGCCGACACCGCCGCCCGACTGCGCCAGGCGACGCTCGCCGTGTACTCCCGCGGCCGGGACATCGCCCGCGACCGCGGCATCATCCTCGCCGACACCAAGTTCGAGTTCGGCTTCGACGGGGAGACGCTGGTCATCGCCGACGAGGTCCTCACCCCGGACTCCTCCCGCTTCTGGCCGGCCGACCAGTGGCAGCCGGGCCGCGCGCAGCCGTCGTACGACAAGCAGTACGTCCGCGACTGGCTGACCTCGCCCGCCTCCGGCTGGGACCGAGGGAGCGAGCAGCCTCCGCCGCCGCTGCCGCAGGAGGTCGTGGACGCGACCCGCGCGAAGTACGTGGAGGCGTACGAGCGCCTGACGGGCACGACCTGGGCGTAGCCCGAAAACGCAAAGCCCCCGACACAAAAGCCCCCGGCCGGAACCGGGGGCTTTGAACTGGAGCGGACGACGAGGCTCGAACTCGCGACCTCAACCTTGGCAAGGTTGCGCTCTACCAACTGAGCTACGTCCGCACTGCGCCGTGGCGCGAGAGCAACTATACCCAACCTCGCTCCCGCGCGAGCCGTACTGCCGCGTGACGGTTCTCCGCACCGAGTTTCGAGACGGCCGACGACAGATAGTTCCGCACGGTCCCCTGCGACAGCGCCGCCCGTTCCGCGATCTCCGCGACGGGCGCCCCGTCGGCGGCCAGTTCCAGCACCTCGGCCTCCCGCGCGGTCAGCGGCGAGTCCCCGGCGGCGATGGCGTCGGCGGCCAACTCGGGGTCGACGTAACGGTATCCGGCGTGCACGGTGCGGATGATCTCCGCGAGCCGCTGAGCGCTGACGGTCTTCGGGACGAACCCGCGCACACCCGCCTCAAGGGCCCGCTTGAGATGTCCGGGCCGGCCGTGGCTGGTCACGATCAGCACCTGGCAGCCGGGCAGTTCGGAGCGCAGAGATGTGGCGACCCTCACACCGTCGGCCCCGGGCATCTGAAGATCGAGGACGGCCACATCGGGCTCGTGCGCCCGCGCCATCGCCAGCGCCTCCGGCCCGCTGGCCGCCTCCGCGACGATCACGAGGTCGTCCTCCAGGGAGAGCAGCGTGGCGAGCGCCCCCCGGATCAGATGCTCGTCGTCGGCGAGCAGCAACCGCATCGGCGCGCTCATACGGTGACCTCCCGCACGCCCGCCCCCGCCCCCACCAACGGCACCTTCGCCACCAGCCGGAACGCCCCGTCCCCGACCCGCCCGGCGTCCAGCGTGCCGTCCACCGCGGCCAGCCGCTCCCGCAGCCCGGCGAGGCCGGAGCCGCCACCCCCGTCGGAGGCTCCGGCAGCCCCGTCGTTCTCCACCGTCAACACCACACGCCCCTCGCTCACCCGCACGCCCACCGCGCACCGCTCGGCATCCCCGTGCCGCAGCACATTGGTGGTCGCCTCCCGCACCACCCAGGCCAGCGCCGACTGCACCTCGACGGGCAGCCCGGCCGCCTCCCCGGTCACCTCGCACTCGATCCCGGCCGCCGTCAACACACCCTGCGCACCGGCGAGTTCGACCGTCAGATCGGCCTCCCGATATCCCCGTACGACATCCCGCACCTCGCGCTGCGACTCCTGCGCGATCCGCTGCACCTCGATCATCTGCTCCACAGCCTCGGACCGTCCGCGCCGCGCGAGCTGCACGGCGAGTTCGCTCTTCAAGGCGATGACAGCCAGATTCCGCCCCATCACATCGTGCAGATCCCGCCCGAAGCGCAGCCGCTCCTCGGCGACCGCGAGCCGGGCGCGGGTCTCGCGGGCCTCGTCGAGTTCGTAGACGGCGTTCAGCAGCCAGACCGAGAAGACGCTGCTCGCGGCGACGAACCCGCCGCCGAACAGCACCCCCAGCGCACCGACCAGGGCGACCGGAGCAGGCAGGCCCAGGGCGAACGCCGCAAGTGCCGATCCTGCGGCGAAGCCCCCGACAGTCGCGCAGACGCGGCGCCGGCTGCGCACACCGAGCACGAGGATGCCCGTCCCGTAGATCAGTACGGCGCCGAAGGTCCCGCCAGCCGCGGAGCCGACGTCGTCACCGTCGGGGCCGTACTTGGTGACGGCGAGGGCCGCGACGCCGACCGCCGCGGTGACGGCGCCGAGCGTCCACAGCAGTCCTACGGGCTGTGTACGCCTACCGCGCGCCCAGTCCAGCGTTCGCGAGACGGCGAGGCAGCAGAGCGCCGCGTGCACGCACACAGAGAGGAACACCCAGCCGCCCAGCTCGAACCCGGCCGCGGCGACGATGGCCGGCCCGACCAGCAGGATCTCGACCACCGCGAGGGAGTGGAACGACCACCGGATGTACGCCTCGAACTTCGCCGGCGTGCTCTTGCGCCGCCACCAGCCCCCCGCTCCGCGCATGTCCCAGCTCCCCCTACGTCAACGCCGTGGTTCCCACCGGAACCACCGCCCTACAGCAAACACGCCCACGGCCGTCCAGGCCAGCGCGGTCATGACAGCCCCCACGGCCTCGTACGCCGACAGGTCACCGGTCCAGCCGCCGCGCACCAGGGTGATCACGGGCGACAGCGGGAGCAGTTCGAGGATCGACGCCACCCGGTCGGGCAGCAGCTCCAGCGGGACGGCGATGCCGGAGCCGATCATCGACACCATCACCAGCGGCAACGCGGTGACCTGGGCGTTCTCCACGGTCCGGGTGAAGGCCGAGGTGACGGCGGCCAGGGCCGCGCACATCAGCAGGCCGAGCAGCAGCCCGATGACGGCTAGGTGGGGCGCCTTCGGCGCCGACAGATCGAGCAGGGCGGTGCAGCCGACGGCCAGGACCAGGGACTGCACCAGGCCGACGGTGACGGCCGGCAGCGCGGCCCCGGTGAGGATCTCGACGTCGCGCACCTCGCCGGTGCGCAGCCGCTTCAGGACCAGTTCCTCGCGCCGCCCGACGAAGACGCTGACGAGCGACGAGTACACGGCGAACAGCAGCGAGAACCCGACGGCACCGGGCAGCAGCACCATTCCGACGCTGAGCCCGTTCTCCTCGAGGTCCATGTCCTCGACCACCGACCGCACACTGAACGGCAGCACCAGCGGTATGAACACCGCCGCGACGATCATGGCCTTGCTCCGCACGAACAGCGTCAGCTCGGCCCGCCCGAGCGCCGCGACGCGCCCCATGGGCGTGGTCATCGTCCTGCTCATGCCGCGTACTCCTTCGCCGACTTCTGCACCGCGCCGGAAGCCTCCCGCGCGATCCCCAGGAACGCCTCCTCCAGCGAGGCCGACCGCACATCCAGCCGCCGCAGCTCCACCCCGGCCCCCTCGGCCCACACCAGCAGCCCGGTCGCCGCCCGCTGCAACTGACGGGTCCGCAGCCGTACGGCCCGCCCGTCGACCTCGTGCCCGGACACGCCCAGCTCGCCGAGCGGCGGCAGGTCGCCCAGGAAGTAGCCCTCGGGCAGTTCGAAGGTGATCCGCGACGGCTGGGCCGCGGTCACCTCGGCCGGCGTCCCGGCCGCCGCGATCCGCCCCTCGTGCAGGATCGCGAGCCGGTCGGCGAGTCCCTCGGCCTCCTCCAGGTAGTGCGTGGTCAGCAGCACAGTCGTCCCGGTGTCGCGCAGCTCCCGCACCAACTCCCAGGTGTCCCGGCGCCCTTCGGCGTCCAGCCCGGTGGTCGGCTCGTCCAGGAACAGCACCTCGGGATCCCCGAGCAGCGCGAGCGCCAGGTCCAGGCGCCGCCGCTCACCTCCGGACAACTGCTTGACCCGTACGTCGCCCTTCCCGCCGAGCCCGACCCGCTCCAGCACCTCCAGCGGAGGGCGCGCCCCGCTCACGCACCCCTGCCACATCCGCGCGGTCTCGGCGACGGTCAGCTCGGAGGGAAAGCCGCCCTCCTGCAACATCACCCCGGTCCGCGGCCGTACGACGGCCCGCTCGGCGTAGGGGTCGTGCCCGAGCACCCGCACCCACCCCCCGGCGGGCCGGGCGAGCCCTTCCAGCAACTCGACGGTCGACGTCTTGCCGGCGCCGTTCGTCCCGAGCAGCGCGAAGACCTCTCCGCGGTCCACGGAGAAGGAGACGCCGCACACCGCCTCGAACCCGCCCCCGTACACACGTCGCAGATCGGTGACCTCAATCACGTGTTCGTGTTCGTTGATGTTCATGCCCTCAGCGTCCCCGCGACCGGGGCCCGGCAGCAGTGCGCGCTGTCATCACTGCGCATGACAAATGTCAGGCGGACACTCGATCTCGATGGGGGGCACGTGGGGGTATGTGGGGGGCATGTGGGGACATGAAAAACCCCGGACCAACTGGACCGGGGTTTCTCTCAAGAGCGGACGACGAGGCTCGAACTCGCGACCTCAACCTTGGCAAGGTTGCGCTCTACCAACTGAGCTACGTCCGCATTGCCCCCGACCGGCTCTCACCGATCGGTGCGAGCACCAGCCTACCTGATCCACAACAGTGGTCCGGACGGCGGTGCAGAGCGGGTGACAGGAATTGCACACTGCGCCTTCCCCCTGGAAGGGGGATGTTCTGCTACTGAACTACACCCGCAAGTACTCCGATGGGCCGGGCCTGTCGGCCTTGCCCCTCGGCGTGCTCCAGACTCTAGCTGATCAGGAGGGGTGCAGCGCAAGTCGGTTCTCCCGAGGGGCGGATGACCTGTCGTCGGCCGGGCTCAGCGCGCCGAGGCGAACGCCTCGTAGACCCTCTTGGGGATGCGGCCGCGGGCCGGCACCTCCATCTTGTTGGCCTGCGCCCAGGCCCGGACGGCGGCCGGGTCGGGGGCTACCTCGGTCTGCTTGTACGCCTTGCCTGACTTCGACCGCTTGCGGCCGGCTTCCACGTAGGGCGCGAGTGCCTTACGCAGTTTCTTGGCATTGGTTTCATTCAGGTCGATCTCGTACGACTTGCCGTCGAGTCCGAAGGCGATCGTTTCCGCCGCTTCTGAGCCGTCGATGTCGTCAAAGAGAGTGACCACGACCTTCTGCGCCACGAATATCGGTCCCTTCGTGCGGCACGCTGACAATTCATTTGTACAGTGCCTGGCAATGTATTGTGAAGCTCGACTAAATCCTCCCGCGTGTCCAGAGCGCAATAGGTATCAGGTGTCGATCCGGGATCTTTTCCGGAACTTTTCATCGACAGGCCCTCTCCCGTCGCCTCGTGACAGTCGTCACGTAGTTTCCTACAAGTCGACGCGCGTAGAAATTTTGTGCGGGTAGTCTGAAACCACTGCAGGAACCTGCTCAGCACCACACCACCGGGAGTGCACGTGGCACGCGTCGTAGTCGACGTCATGCTCAAGCCGGAGATCCTCGACCCCCAGGGCCAGGCGGTGCAGCGCGCACTGCCGCGGCTGGGATTCGAGGGGATCTCCGACGTACGTCAGGGAAAGCGTTTCGAACTGGAAGTTGAGGGGCCGGTGGACGACGCCGCGCTCGCCCGCATCCACGATCTTGCGGAATCCTTCCTCGCCAACACCGTGATCGAGGACTTCACCGTCAAGGTGGAGGAAGTCGCGGAGGCGGCGAAGTGACCGCTCGTATTGGCGTCGTCACTTTCCCGGGAAGTCTCGACGACCGGGACACCCAGCGCGCGATCCGCCTCGCGGGCGCCGAACCGGTCGCCCTGTGGCACAAGGACAAGAACCTCCACCAGGTCGACGCGGTCGTGCTGCCCGGCGGATTCTCCTATGGCGACTATCTGCGGGCCGGCGCCATCTCCCGCTTCTCGCCGGTGATGGAGACCGTCATCGAGCAGGCGAAGGCCGGACTGCCGGTCCTCGGCATCTGCAACGGCTTCCAGATCCTCACCGAGGCCCACCTCCTCCCGGGCGGGATGCTCGGCAACGACCACCTGCACTTCATCTGCCGCGACCAGAAGCTGCGGGTGGAGAACGCGCAGACCTCCTGGACCAGCGACTACAGCGCCGGCCAGGAGATCCACATCCCGCTGAAGAACATGGACGGCCGGTACGTGGCCGACCAGTACACCCTCGACAAGCTCGAGGCCGAGGGCCGGGTCGCGTTCCGTTACCTGGACTTCAACCCGAACGGCTCGCTCAACGACATCGCCGGCATCACCAACGAGGCCGGCAACGTCGTAGGCCTGATGCCGCACCCGGAGCACGCCGTCGAGCCCCTCATCGGGTCGGGCCGCACCGACGGCCTCCCCTTCTTCACCTCGATCCTCAAGAAGCTGGTCAACGCATGAGCCGGACGCCTCTGGACACGGTCGAGCACGCGACCGAGACCCCCGACGTCGAGCTGCCCTGGGCCGAACTCGGCCTGAAGAAGGACGAGTACGAGCGGATCGTGGAGATCCTCGGCCGCCGCCCGACCGGCGCCGAGCTGGCCATGTACTCCGTCATGTGGTCCGAGCACTGCTCGTACAAGTCCTCCAAGGTCCACCTGCGCCAGTTCGGCGAGAAGGCCCCGCAGTCGGATGCTCTGCTCGTCGGCATCGGTGAGAACGCGGGCGTGGTGGACGTCGGCCAGGGCTACGCGGTCACCTTCAAGGTGGAGTCGCACAACCACCCGTCGTATGTCGAGCCCTATCAGGGTGCGGCGACCGGCGTCGGCGGCATCGTCCGCGACATCATCGCGATGGGCGCCCGCCCGGTGGCGGTCGTGGACCCCCTGCGCTTCGGCGCGGCGGACCACCCGGACACCAAGCGCGTCCTGCCGGGCGTCGTCGCCGGCATCGGCGGCTACGGCAACTGCCTGGGCCTGCCCAACATCGGCGGCGAGGTCGTCTTCGACTCCTGCTACCAGGGAAACCCGCTGGTCAACGCCGGTGCCATCGGCGTCATGCGGCACGAGGACATCCACCTCGCGAAGGCGTCCGGCGCGGGCAACAAGGTCATCCTCTACGGCGCCCGCACGGGCGGCGACGGCATCGGCGGCGCGTCGATCCTGGCGAGCGAGACCTTCGACGACGCGAAGCCGAGCAAGCGCCCGGCGGTCCAGGTGGGCGACCCCTTCCAGGAGAAGCTCCTCATCGAGTGCACCCTGGAGGCCTTCAAGGAGAAGCTGGTCGTCGGCATCCAGGACCTGGGCGCGGCGGGCTTGTCCTGCGCCACCTCCGAGCTGGCCTCCAACGGCTCCGGCGGCATGCGCGTGACCCTGGACGACGTACCCCTGCGCGACTCGACGCTCTCCCCCGAGGAGATCCTCATGAGCGAGTCGCAGGAACGCATGTGCGCGGTCGTCGAGCCGGAGAAGGTCGACCGCTTCCTGGAGATCTGCGAGAAGTGGGACGTCATCGCCACGGTCATCGGTGAGGTCACCGACGGCGACCGCCTCGAGATCTACTGGCACGGCGGCAAGATCGTCGACGTCGACCCGCGTACCGTGGCGCACGAGGGCCCGGTCTACGAGCGCCCGTACGCCCGCCCATCCTGGCAGGACGAGCTCCAGGCCGACGACGCCAACAAGCTGCCGCGCCCGGCGACCTCGGCCGAGCTGAAGGACCAGGTCCTGAAGCTGGTCGCGTCCCCCAACCAGGCCTCCAAGAAGTGGGTCACGTCCCAGTACGACCACTTCGTGCAGGGCAACACCGTCCTCGCCCAGCCCGAGGACTCCGGCATGATCCGCATCGACGAGGAGAGCGGCCTGGGCGTCGCCATCGCGACGGACGGCAACGGGCGCTACGCCAAGCTGGACCCGTACGCGGGCGCCCAGCTGGCGCTGGCGGAGGCCTACCGGAACGTGGCGACGACGGGCGCCAAGCCCCTCGCGGTCTCCGACTGCCTGAACTTCGGCTCGCCCGAGGACCCGGCGGTGATGTGGCAGTTCGCGGAGGCGGTGCGCGGACTGGCCGACGCCTGCCAGCAGTTGGGCACCCCGGTGACCGGCGGCAATGTCTCCCTCTACAACCAGACGGGCGAGGCGGCGATCCACCCCACCCCGGTCGTGGCCGTCCTCGGCGTCATCGACGACGTGGCCCGCCGCACGCCGGTCGCCTTCCAGGAGGAGGGCCAGCTCCTGTACCTCCTCGGCGACACGCGTGAGGAGTTCAGCGGCTCGGCCTGGTCCCAGGTGATCCACGACCACCTCGGCGGCCTGCCCCCGCAGGTGGACCTGGAGCGCGAGCGCCTCCTCGCGGAGATCCTGATCTCGGCCTCCCGCGACGGCATGATCGACTCCGCGCACGACCTGTCCGACGGCGGCCTGATCCAGGCGGTCGTGGAGTCGGCCCTTCTGGGCGGCAAGGGCGCGCGTCTGATCATCCCCGACGGTCTGGACGCCTTCACCTTCCTCTTCTCCGAGTCGGCGGGGCGTGCCGTCGTCGCCGTCCCGCGCTCCGAGGAGGTCCGCTTCAACGACATGTGCGGCGCCCGTGGCCTGCCGGCCACCCGCATCGGTGTCGTGGACGGTGACGCGGTCGACCTTCAGGGTGAGTTCGTGCTGCCCCTGGAGGAGCTGCGCGACCTGCACGAGGGGACGATCCCGGCGCTGCTGGCCTGACCCACACCACCCGAGGGCTCCCGCTCACCCGAACGAGCGGGAGCCCTCGTACTGTGCGGCCGCCGTTGCGGGTAATTACGTAGTTCCGCACAATCGAGGCCGTGAGCCTCGAACAACGCGTTGCCGACCTGGAGCGACGGCTGGCAGCGCTGGAGAGCGCCCAGCACACCACCCCCCGCCTCGGCGAGGGCGACTTCTGGGCCCTGCAAGGGCTCAAGGACCAGTTGGCCGAACTGGGAGCGACCGACGGAGGCGTCCTGTTCACCGGCACCGTACGGCTGCCGACCGGTGAGCGGTACGACTGGCAGCACGGCAGCCTCACCGAGGGCCTGCTGGGCGACGACTGGACCGACTCCGCCGAATCGTTCGCCGCGCTCGGCCACCCGGTCCGGCTGCGACTGCTCCGCGAGATCCTGGGCGGCCGCCGCACCGCGGCCGAACTGGCCGACCTGGAAGAGATCGGCACGACGGGCCAGATCTACCACCACCTACGCCAACTGACCGGCACAGGCTGGCTCCACACAACCGGCCGGGGCCGCTACGAGGTCCCACCGGGCCGGGTCGTACCCCTGCTGGTGGCACTGTCGACGGCACGGCCGTAGCGCCCGCACCCCAGGCACAACACGTCCCCCTACGCACCCCGCATAGGCTGCCCCCCATGCCCCCGGCCAAGAAGCGCACCCGCACCTACGACCCGGCCAAGATCCGCACCGCGGTGCTCACCCAGTTCAGGCACGTACGCCAGGCCGTACACACCCTCACCGACGAGCAGCTGGCGCTCCCCACGCGCCTGCCGGGCTGGACCGTACGGGATCTCGCCGCGCACCTGACCATGGCCGTGGAAACCGTCAGCCGCAACCTGGAGCGCGACGAGCCGGCCAAGCCCGAACTCGCCCTCCTGGACTGGCCCTTCGCCACCGCCGTCCGGGCGGATGACATCGCGGACGACACCCGCCACCTCGCCGCGGCCCACCCCGACCTCGACACCCTCTACGCCCACACCGAGGCCCGCCTCACGCAGGCGCTGGACGCATCCGGCGACCGCGTCCTCGCCGCACGCACCGGCGCCATCACCCTCGCCGACTACCTGGTCACCCGTACCGTCGAACTCGTCGTCCACACCGACGACCTGAACGCCGCCGTCCCCGGCCTCGACGTCCCCTACGACCGCCAGGCCCTCGCCGCCTGCACCCGCCTCCTCGCCGACGCCCTCGCCACGAAGGCGCCCGGCGGCTCGACCGAGGTGCGGATCCCGCCGTATGCCGTCGTGCAGTGCGTCGAAGGGCCGAGGCACACCCGGGGCACCCCGCCGAACGTCGTCGAGGCCGACCCGCTGACCTGGATCCGGCTGGCGACCGGACGGCTGACGTGGCAGGAGGCCGTTACGGAGGCCAAGGTGAGCGCGAGTGGGGAGCGTGCCGACCTGGGCGGATTGCTGCCGCTCATGGGGTGACTGCCGGGAAACGGAACCGAGCGGAACCGGTCCCGCGCCCCTCCCGTCCCACCGGCATGGACACACTCGGCATGGACACAAAGCGACTGGCCGCCCTCGCCGCCCTCACCCTCCTCCCGCTGGCCGCCGCCTGCGGCACCGAGGACGCGGGCAGCGACACGGTCGGCGCCGCGCCGTCGGCGGCCGTCACCGGCGTCCACTGGGCGATCGACGACGTCACCGTCGACGGAAAGAAGAGCGCCGCCCCGACCGGCACCTACCTGCGGATCGCCGACGGCGGCAAGGTCAAGGGCAACCTCGGCTGCAACAACTTCAGCGCCGAGGCCGCCTTCGCCGACAGCCACGTCACCTTCGACAAGATGCAGTCGACCGAGATGGCCTGTGAGGGCGTGCCTGCCAACTTCGAGCAGACCCTTGCCCGCACCCTCGCCGACGGCGACCTCACCGCCGAGGTCAAGGACGGCAAGCTCACCCTCACCACGGCGGACGGCGACCGAGTGGCCCTCAGCAAGCAGGACGCCGCCCCGCTCAAGGGCACGAAGTGGACCGTCACCAGCCCCGACGCCGACGGCAAGGCCCACCTCACCTTCGACCGGAAGACCGGACAGGTCAGCGGCAGCCTCGGCTGCAACAAGGTGAAGGCGACGGCGACGTTCCGCGACGGCAGTATCACGCTCGGCACCGCGTCCACCACCCGAATGATGTGCGACACCTCACTCATGGATGCGGAGAAGACCCTCCTGGGACTCTTCGACGGGACGGTGAAGTACGCGGTCGATCATCGCAACCTCACTCTGACCAGCGAAAACGGTGAGCGCGTGACCGCGACCGCCGACGAGTGATCCTTTACGGTCGCGTATCCCCAATTCGGACCAGTGGTCGATCTCGCCTACACTCGATGCCGTGCCACGTGGTGACGGTCGACTCAATCACGATCTGCTCCCCGGCGAGAAAGGCCCCCAGGACGCGTGTGGCGTCTTCGGTGTCTGGGCTCCGGGCGAAGAGGTCGCAAAGCTCACGTACTTCGGGCTCTACGCCCTCCAGCATCGGGGCCAGGAATCCGCGGGAATCGCGGTCAGCAACGGCTCCCAGATCCTCGTCTTCAAGGACATGGGCCTCGTCTCCCAGGTCTTCGACGAGACCTCGCTCGGTTCGCTCCAGGGTCACATCGCGGTCGGTCACGCCCGCTACTCGACCACCGGCGCCTCCGTATGGGAGAACGCCCAGCCGACGTTCCGCGCCACCGCGCACGGCTCCATCGCGCTCGGCCACAACGGCAACCTGGTCAACACGGCCCAGCTCGCCGAGATGGTCGCCGACCTGCCCAAGCAGGAGGGCGGCCGCACCCCGCGCGTCGCGGCCACCAACGACACCGACCTGCTCACCGCGCTGCTCGCGGCCCAGGTCGACGAGGACGGCAAGCCGCTGACCATCGAGGAGGCGGCCCATGTCGTCCTCCCGCAGGTCAAGGGCGCCTTCAGCCTCGTCTTCATGGACGAGCACACCCTCTACGCCGCCCGCGACCCGCAGGGCATCCGCCCGCTGGTCCTCGGCCGCCTGGAGCGCGGCTGGGTCGCCGCGTCCGAGACCGCCGCTCTCGACATCGTCGGCGCCAGCTTCGTCCGCGAGATCGAGCCGGGCGAGTTCGTCGCCATCGACGAGAACGGCCTGCGCAGCTCCCGATTCGCGGAAGCGAAGCCCAAGGGCTGTGTCTTCGAGTACGTGTACCTGGCCCGCCCCGACACCGACATCGCCGGCCGGAACGTCTACCTCTCCCGCGTGGAGATGGGCCGCAAGCTCGCGAAGGAAGCCCCGGTCGAGGCCGACCTGGTCATAGCGACCCCGGAGTCCGGCACCCCGGCCGCCATCGGCTACGCGGAGGCCAGCGGCATCCCGTTCGGCGCCGGCCTGGTGAAGAACGCGTACGTCGGCCGTACGTTCATCCAGCCCTCGCAGACCATCCGCCAGCTCGGCATCCGTCTGAAGCTGAACCCGCTGAAGGAAGTCATCAAGGGCAAGCGACTGGTCGTCGTCGACGACTCGATCGTGCGCGGCAACACCCAGCGGGCGCTGGTGCGGATGCTCCGTGAGGCGGGCGCCGCGGAGGTCCACATCCGGATTTCCTCGCCGCCGGTGAAGTGGCCCTGCTTCTTCGGCATCGACTTCGCCACCCGCGCCGAGCTCATCGCCAACGGCATGTCGATCGAGGAGATCGGCACCTCGATGGGCGCCGACTCGCTGGCGTACATCTCCATCGACGGCATGATCGAGGCGACCACCATCGCCAAGCCGAACCTGTGCCGCGCCTGCTTCGACGGCGAGTACCCGATGGAGCTCCCGGACCCCGAACTGCTCGGCAAGCAGCTCCTGGAGACCGAGCTCGCGGCCGGTACGGCCGCCCCGGCCGCCGTCGACGCGATCCGTCGCCCGTAAATCCCGTCAGTCCTGCCGTACGACACGAAAGCTCTCGCAGTCATGTCTGAGACAACTGGTGCCAGCTACGCAGCCGCGGGCGTCGACATCGAAGCGGGCGACCGCGCGGTCGAGCTGATGAAGGAGTGGGTGAAGAAGACCCAGCGGCCCGAGGTCCTCGGCGGCCTCGGCGGTTTCGCCGGCCTCTTCGACGCCTCCGCCCTCAAGCGCTACGAGCGCCCGCTGCTGGCCTCCGCCACCGACGGCGTCGGCACCAAGGTCGACGTCGCGCGTCAGATGGGCGTCTATGACACCATCGGCCACGACCTGGTCGCCATGGTCATGGACGACATCGTGGTGTGCGGCGCCGAGCCGCTGTTCATGACCGACTACATCTGTGTCGGCAAGGTCCACCCCGAGCGGGTCGCCGCCATCGTCAAGGGCATCGCCGAGGGCTGTGTGCTCGCCGGCTGCGCCCTGGTGGGCGGCGAGACGGCAGAGCACCCGGGGCTGCTGGGCGCGGACGACTTCGACGTCGCCGGCGCCGGCACGGGCGTCGTGGAGGCCGACCGGCTGCTGGGCCCGGATCGCATCCGTACGGGTGACGCGGTGATCGCCATGGCGGCGTCCGGCCTTCACTCGAACGGGTACTCGCTGGTCCGCCACGTGCTGCTGAACCAGGCCGGTCTCGCCCTGGACGCGCGGATCGACGAGCTGGGCCGCACTCTCGGCGAGGAGCTGCTGGAGCCCACCAAGATCTACTCGCTGGACTGTCTGGCCCTCACCCGCACCACCGATGTGCACGCCTTCAGCCACATCACCGGTGGCGGTCTGGCCGCCAACCTGGCCCGGGTGATCCCGGACGACCTGCACGCGACCGTCGACCGCTCCACCTGGACCCCGGCCCCGATCTTCGACCTCGTCGGCCGGACGGGTCAGGTCGAGCGCCTGGAGCTGGAGAAGACCCTGAACATGGGCGTCGGCATGATCGCGATCGTGCCGGAGGAGTCCGCGGACGTCGCCCTGGCGACACTGGCCGACCGTGGGGTCGACGCCTGGGTCGCAGGCGAGATCACGGACCGGGGCGAGCACACCACTGGTGCCGCCCTCATCGGTACGTATTCAAATTAAACCCGCCGCGAGCTGAGAACCGCGAAGGCAGCGCAAAACCCGGTCCGGCGGGTAAACCGCTCAGGACCGGGTCAGGCACTGCTGGACAGTCAAGCGCCGCGGCGTTGTTGCGACGTGGGACCGGACTCGTCGTCCTCGTCCTCGTCGTCGTTGTAGAGATCCGCGTACTGGGCGTACGGGTCGTCGTCTTCGTCGTCCTCGAACGGCTCGCCGTTCGGCGGCTGGCTCGAAGTCGAAGCGCCCAGCTCGTTGGCCAGACGCGTCAGGTCAGTCCCGCCGCTGTTGTACTTCAGCTGGCGGGCGACCTTCGTCTGCTTGGCCTTGGCCCGGCCGCGCCCCATGGCTCGACCCCCTCGGTGACGGGGCTCGACGGCCCCAGAGTCTCGACACGCGTTCATGATCTGGAACGGACTCTCCATGGAGAGGCCGGTCCGTAGGGCTTCCACGGTACCTGAGCCCGCGCCCATACGGTACGTCGCCCGCAGCACAGGCGTGTGCTCAGGACCTTCGAGGTGCCCCGTCCTCGCTGGTCAACCGCGATTTTAACCACTTACTGGCGGTCGACCCGCCGGTAGAAGTGAGAGTTCTCTCCAACTGCCCACCGGCGGGTACCGGTCAAACCTGTGCTAGGGCCCCGGTTCGGCGATTCAGTGCGCTGCGCGGGCCTCCGCCATCCGCTGCTCGGCGATCCGGTCGGCCGCGGCGGCCGGCGGAATCCCGTCCGTCTTCGCACGTGCGAATATGGCCAGCGTGGTGTCGTAGATCTTCGCGGCCTTCGCCTTGCACCGGTCGAAGTCGAAGCCGTGCAGCTCGTCGGCGACCTGGATGACACCGCCGGCGTTCACCACGTAGTCGGGCGCGTAGAGGATCCCGCGGTCGGCGAGGTCCTTCTCGACGCCCGGGTGGGCGAGCTGGTTGTTGGCCGCGCCGCACACCACCTGGGCGGTCAGCACCGGCACGGTGTCGTCGTTCAGGGCCCCGCCGAGCGCGCACGGGGCATAGATGTCGAGGCCCTCGACGCGGATCAGGGTCGCGGTGTCGGCGACGGCGGTGACGCCCGTCGGATGGGCCGCGAGGATGCGGCCGACGGCCTCCTCGCGGACATCGGTGATGACGACCTCGGCGCCCTCCGCCCGCAGGTGCTCCACCAGGTGGTGGCCGACCTTGCCGACCCCCGCGATACCGACCTTGCGGCCGCGCAGCGACGGGTCGCCCCACAGGTGCTGGGCGGAGGCCCGCATGCCCTGGTAGGCGCCGAAGGCGGTGAGCACGGAGGAGTCGCCGGCGCCGCCGTTCTCGGGGGAGCGGCCGGTGGTCCAGCGGCACTCGCGGGCCACGACGTCCATGTCGGCGACGTATGTACCGACGTCGCACGCGGTGACGTAGCGGCCGCCCAGCGAGGCCACGAAGCGGCCGTAGGTCAGCAGCAGCTCCTCGCTCTTGATCGTCTGCGGATCGCCGATGATCACGGCTTTGCCGCCGCCGTGGTCGAGTCCGGCCATGGCGTTCTTGTACGACATCCCGCGCGCGAGGTTCAGCGCGTCGGCGACGGCGTCCTCCTCGGTGGCGTACGGGTAGAAGCGCGTACCGCCGAGGGCGGGGCCCAGGGCGGTGGAGTGGATGGCGATGACGGCCTTGAGGCCGCTGGCTCGGTCCTGGCAGAGCACGACTTGCTCATGACCCCCCTGGTCCGAGTGGAACAGGGTGTGCAGGACGCCGTGTGTTACGTCGGTCACTGTGGTGACTCCTGAGTACGGTGCGGCGATTGGAGCGAGCTCCCGTACGGGTGGCGGGTGCTGTTGAGCATGAGATTAGACCCGCGAGCGCCCGTCCAACCCGCAGTGCTCAGGATCACCTACTCCCGGAGTACGCCCGTGCGACGATTTGCATAGTTTTCCCGCACGTTTGTCAGCGGGTTTCGCAGGTTTCCCTGGCAGACGGCGGGGGAGGGAGCAGGCGTGCCCAAGGTGTCCTCGGTGATCGTCCCGTACACGACCTATCTGCGGGTGTACGAGCCGCTGGCGGCCTTCCCGGAGCCGGAGCGCGGCCACTGGGCCCGTTACGCCCGCCGTCCCGACCGTCCCTCGTACCAGGACGAACTGCGCCGCTCCCTGGCGGACTTGCTGCCCACCCCGCCCGTGGCCGTGCCGGTGCACGAGAGCAGCGACGCCTTCGTGCTGGAGATCGACGGGGTGCTGTGCGTGTGCCCGTGGCGCACCCGGCTGCGCGGCTGGCAGGCGCTGGGGGAGCTCCCCGAGGAGCTGCCGAAGCCGGTCCTTGACGCGGTGCTGCCGGAGGTCGTACGGCGCCAGGCGGCCCAGGACTACGAGCGCTGGCTGGCCCGCAACCCGGACGCCCGGCCGTGGATCCGCACCTCGACCTGGCAGGTGCCGCTGCACTGGTTCGTGCTGGTGTCGGACGAGGAGCGGCGCTTCGACAAGGGCTCCGGCGAGGTGCCGCCGATGCTGCGCTACCGGACGCCGATGGTGCAGGCCCGGCGGCGCGTGGCGCGGGCCCTGCGGACGCTGAAGGACACCATCGACGAGGGCCCCCTCATCGACGGTCTGGTGGACGTCGGGCGCTGGCTGGAGGAGTTCCACCCGCGCTCCCTGGTCGAGCTGGACTACGGCGGCCTGGTGCACACCCTGCCGGCCGGCGAGCTGGAGGACGACCACTCGGCGGCCGATGTGGCCGACGGCATCGAGGCGCTGCGCCGGGGCGAAGGGACGGGCGCCGGGGAGGCGTACGCGCGGCTCGTGGAGCGGTGGCGGGCGGTGCGGGACCGGCGTTCGGCCAACTGAGCCGGCCGGTGTGATCCAGGGCACGATGGCGCGCGTGATCCAAGGCACAGCGGCTCGTGTGACCCAAGACACAGCAGCTCGTGTGATCTGACGCACTGTGTGACGTAACGAACTGGCGTTTGACGGGCCGCCCGTTTTGGGGTTTCGTGCTCCTTCTGGGGTTTCTGATGTCTCGTCAACATGGGGCGTAGGCCTCGATCCGGGCGTATGCATCAAGCATGAGTCAACGCGCGCAAGCGTGACGGAATGCACGTACGCGGCTCTTGCGCCCCTAACCCCTCCTCGTGCCAAAATAGGACAAGGAGTCCGGGGAGGGCTCTAGCTCGACATTGCACGCTTTGGGGGGTCTTGAGACTCCTGCACGCCACTGTGACTGATCGTCACAGTGGCGTGACTGTCCGCTATGGCATGGTCCATCGGCTTCCGTCGCTGATGAACACCTGGGAGGGCAATTCCATCGGTTTGGCCGACGCGGCTGGACAGATGGTGTAGTTGTAGTGCCGAGGACAAGCCGTTCGTCCTATAACCGACTCGACTCGCGTCCGCCATTTCGGGCAACGCGGGTCAAGGTGCAGAATTTAGAGGAAAGAACCGAGAAGGTTCGGTTCTCCCGAGGAGGCCGCTCATGACCGCTCGCACCCCTGATGCCGAGCCGCTGCTGACCCCGGCTGAGGTCGCCACCATGTTCCGCGTGGACCCCAAGACGGTCACGCGGTGGGCGAAGGCCGGGAAGCTTACTTCCATCCGTACGCTCGGCGGACACCGCCGTTACCGCGAGGCTGAGGTCCGCGCTCTGCTCGCGGGTATCCCGCAGCAGCGCAGCGAGGCCTGAACAACTCCATAACCGGGCAAAACGGCAGTTCCCCCAACTCGCCGCGGCGCCCGGACCCTAGCTCCAAGCGACGCGGGTCCTGCCCCAACAGGGCCCACGCCCAAGCCGCACAGAGCACTTCAGGCACGCAACAAGGGTGCGTCGTCGATCGCGCTGGACTCCGCCGGGTCCAGCGCGATCTTTTTGTGCGCCCGGCGCCTGCCGGCGGGTGCCTGTGAGCGGCCTTGTCGGACTCTGGGGAGGGGTGTCGGATCTCCTGTGGACTCACGCTGTGTGACCGGCGAGTGGGGGCCGTGTGTGTGCCCGGGGTGTGCGGGGACTGTGTCCGACGAGGCTCGGAACCCGTCGGGAACCGGGTGCAATTGCACATATTAAATTGACCAGTTGTAGGAGGGGTGTAAGTCCTACTCGGTCGGAAACTTATACGGTGACACCCGTCACATGCCAGGGTGCTTGTTGCTTCTGCCCCAGGTGCGCTAATGGGGCTCAGGTGATCCAGTTGCCCGTAGCGAGGCGGGAGTTGGCGCCGTGACGTGACCGCCGTGCGTCACGCGGTGGACGGGGCCTCCTCCTCGGCGACCTCGTCCCGGACCGGCCGGTAGCTGCGCGTACCGGGATCCATCGCCAGCCGCAGCAGGCGGTGGCATATCGGGCAGTGCCGGGTGAGATGCCGGTAGGAGGAGGCGGCCGACAGGTGCGCGCGGAGCAGCGCCCGCGTCTCGTGCCTAGCCGATGCCGCCATACGCCACCTCCAGGGGCCACGCGAGAAAGAGCCCTGATTTCTGGGTACCGAGCGAATGTGACGCCGTCAAGGCGACGGGGGACTCCGTCGGTGGCGCCGTGCTGTGGGTGCCCGGCGCGTTGAGGGCGCCCGCGCCGCCCCTGGCCGCCCCCTGGGGACCTGCGGCCCCCAGACCCCCGCTTCGGCCCTGAACGGGCCTCGTCCTCAAACGCCGGACGAGTGGCGCCGGGACCGGGACATGAGGAAGGGCCCGCATCCGTTGTCGGATACGGGCCCTTCTCACTTCACTGCGGTCCTGACGGGATTTGAACCCGCGGCCTCCACCTTGACAGGGTGGCGAGCACTCCAAACTGCTCCACAGGACCAGGTTTCGCTGCGCCATTCGTGCGTTGCGCTGCGAGAAGAGACTGTACAGGAGGGTGAGCCCCTGGTCGAACTCACCCAGCGTGCATGACCCGTTACGGCGCCAGCGCGTCGATCGCCTTCACAATCCGCTTGTCGGAGATCGGGTACGCCGTGCCCAGCGCGTGCGCGAAATAGCTGACGCGCAGTTCCTCCAGCATCCAGCGGACGTCCAGCACCTGCTGCGGCACCGGCCGCCCCTGCGGCATCTGCTCCAGCAGCCAGGCGTACTCGTCCTGCATCTCGTGGACCTTTTCCATACGCGTGGTGTCCCGCTGGACGTTCGTCGGCATCTGCTGCACGCGACGGTCCACCGCGATCAGGTAGCGCATCAGGTCGGGCAGCCGGCGCAGCCCCGCCTCGGTCACGAAACCCGGCTTCACCAGCGCGTCGAGTTGCTTGCGCACATCCGTGAGGTTTGCCAGCAGGGCAGGGCTGCGCACGCCCTTCAGACGGCGCTCGGCGGCCTGCCAGGCGGCGAGGACCTGCTGCACCTGGCCCACCGCACGCACCGTCGTGTCCACGATCTCGGCACGCACCTTGTCGTACAGCTTCCGATACGACTCCTCGTCCCACGCCGGCCCCCCGAAGTCACCTATCAGCTTGTCCGCCGCCGCCATCGCGCAGTCGTCGAACAGGGCCGGGACCGAGCCGTGCGGGTTGGCGGACAGAGCGAGCTTCTGCGCGTTCGTGAGGCGATCGCTCGCGAACTTCGCCGGATTGACCGGGATGTTGCGCAGGATCAGCCGCCGCGTGCCCCGCCACATCGCCTGCGCCTGCTCCGCCTCCGTGTCGAAGAGGCGGACCGAGACCGTGTCGCCGTCGTCCACGAGCGCCGGGTACGCCTTCACCGGCTGGCCGGCCCGGCGGGTCTCGAAGACGCGGGTGAGCGAGCCGATGGTCCAGTCGGTCAGGCCCTTGCGCTCCACAGACTCGCCGCCCTGGCGGGAGGCCGTCGCCGCCGCGGCCTGCGACAGGGCCTTCCGCGCCTTCGGCTTCAGGCGGAGCCTCAGGGACTCCAGGTCCTTGTCCTCGGCCAGCTTGCGGCGCCGCTCGTCGACGATCCGGAAGGTGACGCGCAGATGGTCCGGGACCTTCGCCCAGTCGAAGTCGTCCGCCTCGAAGGGGACGCCGACCATGCGCTTCAGCTCCCGCGCCATCGTCACCGTCAGCGGTTCCTGCAGGGGCACGGCCGTATCGAGGAACCGCTTCGCGAAGTTCGGCGCCGGCACATAGTTACGCCGGATCGGCTTCGGGAGGGAGCGGATCAGCTCCGTCACCAACTCCTCCCGCAGACCCGGGATCTGCCAGTCGAAGCCCTCGTCCGTGACCTGGTTGAGAACCTGGAGCGGGACATGCACCGTCACACCGTCCGCGTCCGCACCCGGCTCGAACTGGTACGTCACCCGGAACTTCAGCGGCCCCTGCCGCCACGAGTCGGGATAGTCGGCCTTGGTGACCGCCTCCGCCGACTCCCGGATCAGCATCTCCCGCTCGAAGTCCAGGAACTCCGGCTCCTCGTGCCGCTTGCGCTTCCACCAGGAGTCGAAATGGGCACCCGACACCACCTGTTCGGGAACCCGCTGGTCATAGAAGTCGAACAGCGTCTCGTCGTCGACCACGATGTCCCGGCGCCGCGCCCGGTGCTCCAGCTCCTCGACCTCGCTGAGGAGCTTGCGGTTGTCGGCGAAGAACTTGTGATGCGTACGCCAGTCACCCTCGACCAGGGCGTTGCGGATGAACAGCTCCCGGCTGACCTCGGGGTCGACACGGCCGTAGTTGACCTTGCGCTGGGCGACGATCGGAACGCCGTACAGCGTCACCTTCTCGTACGCCATCACCGCCGCCTGGTCCTTCTCCCAGTGCGGTTCGGAATACGTCCGCTTCAGCAGATGCCCCGCCAGCGGCTCGACCCACTCCGGCTCGATCCGGGCGTTGACCCGGGCCCACAGCCGGGACGTCTCCACCAGCTCCGCCGACATCACGAACCGCGGAGGCTTCTTGAAGAGCGCCGAGCCCGGGAAGATCGCGAACTTCGCGTTCCGGGCGCCCAGGTACTCGTTACGGCCGCCCTCCTTGCGCCCGGCCGGCCCCGAGTCCTTGGACTCCTTCACATCCTTCATGCCGATGTGCGAGAGGAGCCCGGCGAGGAGGGAGATGTGGATGCGATCCGCGGGGGCGTCGTCCTCGTTCAGATGGATGCCCATCTGCTTGGCCACGGTCCGCAGCTGCGTGTAGATGTCCTGCCACTCGCGGATGCGCAGGAAGTTCAGATACTCCTGCTTGCACATGCGACGGAAGGAGGACGACCCGCGCTCGCGCTGCTGCTCACGCACATAGCGCCACAGATTGAGGTACGCGAGGAAATCGCTGGTCTCGTCCTTGAAGCGGGCATGCTGCTGATCGGCCTGCGCCTGCTTGTCGGACGGACGCTCCCGCGGATCCTGGATGGACAGCGCGGCCGCTATGACCATGACCTCACGGACACAGCCGTTCCGGTCGGCCTCCAGAACCATGCGCGCCAGCCGCGGGTCGACAGGAAGCTGAGCGAGCTTGCGGCCGGTGTCCGTGAGCCGCTTGCGCACGTCCTTCTGCGTCGGGTCCAGCGCGCCCAGCTCCTGCAGAAGCTGCACACCGTCGCGGATGTTGCGATGGTCCGGCGGGTCGATGAACGGGAACTTCTCGATGTCGCCGAGGCCGGCCGCGGTCATCTGCAGGATGACGGAGGCGAGGTTCGTACGGAGGATCTCCGCGTCCGTGAACTCCGGCCGCGCGAGGAAGTCCTCCTCGCTGTACAGCCGGATACAGATGCCGTCACTGGTGCGGCCGCAGCGGCCCTTGCGCTGGTTGGCGCTGGCCTGGGAAATCGGCTCGATCGGGAGCCGCTGCACCTTCGTGCGATGGCTGTACCGGCTGATACGGGCGAAGCCCGGATCGATGACGTACTTGATGCCCGGAACGGTCAGGGACGTCTCGGCGACATTCGTCGCCAGAACGATCCTGCGCCCGGTGTGCTGCTGGAAGACACGGTGCTGCTCCGCGTGCGAGAGGCGGGCATACAGCGGCAGGATCTCAGTGAACCGGAACTGCTTCTTCGTCAGCGCGTCCGCCGTGTCCCGGATCTCCCGCTCACCTGAGAGAAAGACGAGGATGTCGCCCTTCCCCTCCCCCATCAGCTCCTCGACCGCGTCCGTGATCGCGGTGATCTGATCCCGGTCGGTGTCCTCGGAGTCCTCCTCGAGCAGCGGCCGGTAGCGCACCTCCACCGGATACGTCCGCCCGCTCACCTCGATGATCGGGGCGTCGCCGAAATGCCGCGAGAACCGCTCGGGATCGATGGTCGCCGACGTGATGACGACCTTCAGATCGGGCCGCCTCGGCAGCAGCTGCGCGAGGTACCCCAGCAGGAAGTCGATGTTGAGGGACCGCTCGTGCGCCTCGTCGATGATGATCGTGTCGTAGGCGCGCAGCTCACGGTCGGTCTGGATCTCGGCGAGCAGGATGCCGTCCGTCATCAGCTTGATGAAGGTGCCCTCGGGATTGACCTGATCGGTGAACCGCACCTTCCAGCCCACCGACTCACCGAGCGGCGTGTCCAGCTCCTCCGCGACCCGCTCGGCGACGGTACGAGCCGCGATACGCCGGGGCTGGGTGTGCCCGATCATCCCTCTGACGCCGCGCCCCAGCTCCAGACAGATCTTCGGGATCTGGGTCGTCTTCCCCGAACCGGTCTCACCGGCCACGATCACGACCTGGTGATCCCGGATGGCAGCCGCGATCTCATCCCGCTTCTGGCTGACCGGCAACTGCTCGGGATAGCCCACGGCAGGCACCCGGCCCCGGCGTGCGGCGATCCGCTCCTCGCCCTTGACGATCTCCGCCTCGATCTCACCGAGCACAGCGGCGCGAGCCTCGGGCTTACGAATCTTGCGCGCACCCTCGAGCCGCCGCCCGAGCCGATGCGCATCACGCAGCGAAAGCTCGGACAGACGGGGGGCGAGGGAGCCTAGGGCGGGGGCAGGGTGCGTAGACATACGCGGTCCAGGATCTCACCTCGCCCAAATCACTGGCTAACCATTTGATCCGGGGCAGGGTGGCGAGTGGGGAGGGTGGGGAGGGTTGGGGTGGCGAGAAAAAACCCCCTCGGGAAGATCCCGGAGGGGGTGAGTACCCGGTGAGGGCGGTTGTGGCTGGGGCCGGGGTCGAACCGGCGACCTTCCGCTTTTCAGGCGGACGCTCGTACCAACTGAGCTACCCAGCCGTGAGGGCTTCGAGAACCCTCACAGCGGTCCTGACGGGATTTGAACCCGCGGCCTCCACCTTGACAGGGTGGCGAGCACTCCAAACTGCTCCACAGGACCAAGCGATGCGTACGACAGTGTCGCACACCGTACTGCGTGCCCCCAACGGGATTCGAACCCGTGCTACCGCCTTGAAAGGGCGGCGTCCTAGGCCGCTAGACGATGAGGGCTATCGGCCCGCCTGGGCGCTTCTCAGCGCGTCGGGGACGTGAGAAGCATATGGGATGTCGGGAGGTATCGCCAAAACGGTTTACGGGGTGGGTGCGAGGGAGGGGGACAGGGGCGGGGACGGGGAGTCCGTCGCGCCCGGCTGGTTCTCTTCGACCAGGTGGCGTCGTACCTCCGCGGTGGTCAGGCCGAGGCCGCCGAGTTCGATCTCGTCCCAGGCCTGGAGGCGGCGGGTGGCGCGGTCGAAGTAGAGGACCGAGGTCTGGATGGGGTCGGGGTGCTTGCCTTCCACCGCGCGCAGTCCGCTGCCGCCGGTGGAGCCCTCGATGCGCAGGCGGGTGCCGTAGGGCAGCAGCTCGGTCTCCTGGTGGTGGATGTGGCCGGCCAGGGCCAGCGGGACCTCGCCGTCGGTCTGGCGGGCTGCCACCGGTTCGTGCGCGACGGCGACGTCGACGGGGGTGCCGGCGGCTTTCTGGTCGCGCAGGGCGGTGGCGAGGCGGGCGCCGGCGAGCTCGTTGGCGGCGTCGCCGCCGGGGACCGTCGAGCGGTCGGGGGTGAACTGGGGGTCGCCGATGCCGGCGAAGCGCAGGCCCGCGATGTTCGCCGCCCTGCCGTCGTCGAGGACGTGGACGTTCTTGAGATCTTCCAGGTAGCGCTGGGTGACGCGGGAGTCGTGGTTGCCGCGGACCCAGACGTAGGGGGCGCCGAGGTCCTCGATGGGGTCGAGGAAGCCGTTCTCGGCGGCGGTGCCGTGGTCCATGGTGTCGCCGGAGTCGACGATGACGTCGATCTTGTACTGGTCGACGAGGGAGGCGACGATCTTCCAGCTCGCCGGGTTGAGGTGGATGTCGGAGACGTGCAGGACGCGGATGGTGCTGGGGTCGGGGGCGTAGGCGGGCAGGGTGGAGGTGGCGTCGTAGAGCTTGGTGACGTTGGTGACGAGGCGGGCCAACTCCTTTTGGTAGACGTCGAATTCGGTGACGATGCTGCGCGCGTTGCCGACGAGGGACGGGGCGGAGGAGAGGAGTCCTGAGAACTTCGGTTCCAGGACGGACTCGGGGTTCCAGGTGGCGTAGGCCGTGCCGCCGGATGCGGCCAGGAGGGTGAGGGCGAGGCCGCCGGCGGCCAGGGCGCGGCGGGGGCGGCGGTAGACGGCGAGGCCGAGGGCGGCGGCGCCGGTGACGACGGCGACGCAGCTTCGCAGGGCGAGGTCGCGGGTGCCGTGGCCGACGTCGTGGGTGACTTCGTCCTGGAGGCCGGAGAGGCGTTCGGGGTGGTCGACGAGGGCCTGGGCGCGTTCGGGGTCGAGCTGGTCGACGTTGACGTCGAGGCGGACGGGGGCGATGTGGCTGTCCAGGCGGAGGGCGCCGAGCGGGGAGACGTTGATCTTGGTGCCGCCGGTGACGGAGGGGCGCAGGGTCATCGTCGTGTCCATGGGGCCGACGGGGACGCGCACGTTGCCGACGACGAGCAGGCCGAGCCAGGCGCCGAGGAGGACGACGGCGACGAGGCCGAGGGCGCGGCTCCAGGGGTGGGGCTGGGTGACGAGTTCGAGGGTGGGGAGGGGGCGGCGGGTGGCGTAACGGCGGGCGAGGCTGCGCGGGGCCCTGGGGAGGTGACCGAGGGCCTTCATGACTGCGGCGGAGACGCGGGCCATTGGTCCCGTATGCCCAAGCGCGGGAGCGGATATGCGGGGCCGTTGGCGGCTCCTTCACGGCCGTGTCGTACCCGACAATGGCCCTGTGCTGGAGATGACACGCGAGGAGTTCGAGGAACTGGTCGCCGAGGCGCTGGACCGGATTCCGCCGGAGTTGACGCGGCTGATGGACAACGTCGCGGTGTTCGTCGAGGACGAACCGCCGAAGGACGATCCCGAGCTGCTCGGGTTGTACGAGGGGACTCCGCTGACGGATCGGGGCGAGTGGTACGCCGGGGTGCTGCCGGACCGGATCACGATCTACCGGGGGCCGACGTTGCGGATGTGTGCGTCGCGGGAGGAGGTCGTCGAGGAGACCGAGGTGACGGTGGTGCATGAGATCGCGCATCACTTCGGGATCGACGACGAGCGGCTGCACGCGCTCGGGTACGGGTGAGCGGGCCGGTGTGCGGCGGGCGGTCCGGCTTGTTCGGGGCGCGTGTCCTCTTGTGGGCGGCGGGAGTTGGGCATGTTGACTTCTTCGCCCGCCACTGGAGGTGGCCACCGTGCGCCCCTTGTCTGTACCTGTCCGTCTGGCTGCCACGGTGGTGGCCGTCGCCGCTGCCGCCGGCTGTATGAGCGTGGGCGACGACGGTGGTGGCGGGGATGCGAAGCCGTCGCATTCGGCCGGGCAGCGCGGTGGCGAGGCGCCGGACGGGGGGTCGGCCGTGTCGGGTGGCGGGACCGGGTACGGGGCGCATGCGGACGGTGGCGAGCGGGACAGGGCGAAGGGTGAGCGGAAGGGCGGGAAGGGGGCTGAGGAGTCGGCGTCCGCGTCGGTCTCGCCGTCTGCGGAGGTGAGTGCGTCGGTCCCGGCGGGGGGCGACGGGTCGCAGAAGCCGGGGCGGAGTGAGAAGCCCGGTCCCACGCGTACGGCGGAGCCCACGCCCACGCGGACGGTGCAGCCGGAGCCGACGCCCAGTCAGGAGCCGTCGACCGTCACGCCGACGCCTACGGAGGCCGAGCCGTCGTCGTCGGCGCATGAGGAGACGCCGCAGTTGGGGCAGCGGGAGCCGGCGCCGGCCGCGGGGGCGCCTGCGTGATGTGGGGCGGGTAGGGGGGCGGCGGCGAGTGACGTTGCCTACACCGGCCTCGGTCGGTTTGCCTTGGGGGGCTGGGGGTGCGTATGGTGGTAGATCGTTTGATCCCATTTGCCCGGCGCCACCGCAGAGCGCGCCGTGTGGCGCGTACTCTCCCTTGCCGTGGCGGACCGCATTGAGGCGGTCGTATTGCGAATCACGGAGTTGACGGGCGCGTGCCGACGAGACTCCGGAAGGTTTCGCTTACGCATGTCCATTTCCAGTACTGACCACGTCGTCGTGCCCGAGAACGAGGCCGCCGATCAGACCCCTGAGGTCACCTTCGCGGACCTCGGTCTGCCCGAGGGCGTCGTGCGCAAGCTCGCGCAGAACGGCGTGACGGTCCCCTTCCCGATCCAGGCCGCGACCATTCCGGACGCGCTGGCGGGCAAGGACATCCTGGGGCGCGGCCGCACCGGCTCCGGCAAGACGCTGTCGTTCGGTCTGCCGACGCTGGCCCGCCTGGCCGGCGGCCGTACCGAGAAGCACAAGCCGCGCGCCGTCATCCTCACCCCGACCCGTGAGCTGGCGATGCAGGTCGCGGACGCACTGCAGCCGTACGGCGACCAGCTCGGCCTGAAGATGAAGGTCGTCTGCGGCGGTACGTCGATGGGTAACCAGATCTACGCCCTGGAGCGGGGCGTGGACGTCCTGGTGGCCACCCCGGGCCGGCTCCGCGACATCATCAACCGCGGTGCCTGCTCCCTCGAGGACGTCGAGGTCGCCGTGCTCGACGAGGCCGACCAGATGTCCGACCTGGGCTTCCTGCCCGAGGTGACGGAGCTGCTCGACCAGGTTCCGGCGGGCGGTCAGCGGATGCTGTTCTCCGCGACGATGGAGAACGAGATCCGGACCCTGGTCGACCGGTACCTGAACGACCCGGTCAGCCACGAGGTCGACGCCGCCCAGGGCGCGGTGACGACCATGTCGCACCACATCCTGATCGTTAAGCCCAAGGACAAGGCGCCGGTCACCGCTGCCATCGCCTCCCGCAAGGGGCGGACCATCATCTTCGTGCGGACCCAGCTGGGCGCCGACCGGGTCGCCGAGCAGCTGCGCGACGCCGGTGCGAAGGCCGACGCGCTGCACGGCGGCATGACGCAGGGCGCGCGGACGCGGACGCTGGCCGACTTCAAGGACGGGTACGTCAATGTGCTCGTCGCGACCGATGTCGCCGCGCGCGGTATCCACGTCGACGGCATCGACCTCGTGCTGAACGTCGACCCGGCCGGTGACCACAAGGACTACCTGCACCGGGCCGGCCGTACGGCGCGTGCGGGCCGCACGGGCACGGTCGTGTCACTGTCGCTGCCGCACCAGCGCCGCCAGATCTTCCGGCTGATGGAGGACGCGGGCGTCGACGCCTCGCGCCACATCATCCAGGGCGGTGCCGCCTTCGACCCGGAGGTCGCCGAGATCACCGGCGCCCGTTCGATGACCGAGGTGCAGGCGGAGTCCGCGGGCAACGCCGCGCAGCAGGCCGAGCGTGAGGTGGCGCAGCTCACCAAGCAGCTCGAGCGGGCGCAGCGGCGTGCCGTGGAGCTGCGTGAGGAGGCCGACCGGCTCGTCGCCCGTGTGGCGCGCGAGCGGGGCGAGGACCCCGAGGCGGCGGTGGCCGAGGCGCAGGCGGTGGTGGCCGAGGCCGCGGAGGCCGTCGAGGTGGCGGTGCCTGAGCAGCCGGTGGCGCAGGACGTGGACCGGGGCGACCGTGAGCGGGGCGAGCGGGGCGACCGGGGTGGGTTCGGCCGGGACCGTGGGCGTTCCTTCGAGCGCCGGGACGACCGGGGTGGGTTCAACCGGGATCGTGACCGGGACCGGGATCGTGACCGGGACCGGGACCGTGGCTTCGAGCGCCGGGACCGCGATGGTGACCGGGGTGGCTTCCGTCGGGACGACCGTGGTGGACGTTCCTTCGACCGTGACCGTGGCGGCCGTTCGTTCGAGCGTCGGGACAACGACCGGGGTGGCTTCCGTCGGGACGACCGTGGTGGACGTTCCTTCGACCGTGACCGCGGTGGCCGTTCGTTCGAGCGTCGGGACAACGACCGTGGCGGTTTCCGTCGGGACGACCGCGCCGGGCGTTCCTTCGACCGGCGTGACGAGCGTGGCGGGCACCGTGGCAGCGACCGTCCCTTCAACCGCGACCGCCGTGACGACCGTCCCGGTTTCCGCTCCGGTGGCCACGAGCGGCCGTACGGCCGTCGTGACGACCACCGTGGCGGCGGCTCCTTCGGGCGCCGTGAGGACAAGCCGCGTTGGAAGCGCAACGGCTGATGTCGGCCGGGCGCTGGTGAGCGCCGGCTGAAGAGTGAACATGAAGAGCGCCGTGGCCCGGTCTGGGCCGCGGCGCTCTGCTGTTGACGCCCGCATCTCTGCCGAACCCGCCGCTCTCATGCTGGTGTTCATCGGACGACAGGGAGATCGACCAGCAACGGTCCGGCAGAACGAGGCCTTGTGGCGAGTTCTTTCCGTGGGGTGCCCGATCGCCATGGGAAACCTCTGTGATGCGGATTACGCCGATTGCCCGGGCCGCGCCCGGTCGTTGAGCGCGGCTGCGTAGGCGTGCAGAGCCAGGCCCTGTCCCCAGGGCTGGATCATGTCGTTGCGGATGACCGAATAGCCGAAGGGAATGAGCTGCAGGACGGTGCCGGCGCTGGTGCGGGTGAGGGTGCCGTCGGGCGCCACGTACGCGTGCAGGCCGGCGAGGGCGCGCCAGGCCGCGGCCCGCAGCCGGCCGGGCTCGATGCCGAGTGCGGCGGCGCGGAACATGGCGGCGGCGATGCCGGCCGTGGCCGAGGTCTCGAGGATGCCCCTGTTCTCCGGCTGGCCGTCGACCAGGACGTCCCAGACGCCGTGCGCGGGCTGGTGGGCGGCGAGTGCGAGGAGCTGGCGGCGCAGGATGCCGCGGACCCGCTCGCTCGTCCCGCCGTGACGCCGGTCGGCCTCGAGGTACTCCACGGAGGCCAGGGCCGCCCAGGCGTTGGCCCGGCCCCAGTGGCACCAGATGGTGCTGCCCTGGTGCGAGCCGTGTGCGTACAGCCCGGTCTGCGGGTGCTGCAGGATCCCGGCGTGGGCGAGGATCTGCTCGCCCGCCTCGGCGATCAGCTCGGAGCGGCCGGTGTGCACGCCGCAGTGGATCAGGAACGTGCCGGCCATGAACACCGTGTCCGCCCAGACCCCGCCGGGCCAGTGCTCGATCGCGCCGCCCGGGTCGCGAGTGAGGACGCCGTCACGGCGCAGCCACCGCAGCAGCCGCTCGCAGCCGTCCTTGTAGCGCCGCTCGCCCGTCATCGCGTACAGATCGGCGCAGGCCGCGCCCGGCGCCAGATCGTTGACGTGGCCGAGCTCGATGCCGCCCCGCAGATGGCCGTCGATGAACTCGGCCGCGAAGGGATGGGGCGGGCGGCCGGTGGCCTCGGCGAGGCGCAGCATGCCCTGGAGCACCACGCCCTCGCCCCAGAACCACTGGCGCAGCCCCATTCCCGCCGCCCGCTCGGCGATCCGCTCGGCGGTCGCCGCAAGCAGTCCGGGCGTCAGGTCGCTCTGGTCGGCAGGCATCAACGGCGGCCCGGCCAGGGCCGCCTGGCTCACGTCGAGACCGCGTCCGCCGTTTGTTCCGCCGTTTATAGAGGGCGCCCCTTCCGGAGGTCGATGACATGCGGGCCGATCGCCAGCGAGGTCGCTCCGGACTCCAGCTGCGCGTACGGGTTGGCGAGCTGCGGCGGGGTCGCGACGCTGCCGTCGGCGGCGAGATCGGCGGGCCGCCCGTCGACGGTGAACGGCCCGGCCCAGTCCAGGGACAGCTCGGTGCCTTCGGCCGTACGGAACGCGACGCGGTCCGGTCCGAAGTCGGGGGCGTCGAGCGTACGGACGAAGTCGCCGAACTCCCCGTGCACGGTGCGTCGCCCCACTGTGCACACCCAGGCGGTACCGGCTCCGGCCGGCCGCAGCTCCTGCCACGCGTCCGGGCCCGCGGTCACCGGCTCGGCACCGCCTTCGGTCGCCAGGGCCACATAGCCGTCCCCCTTGCGCCCGGCGATCCACACGCCGTGCCGCAGCCACTCGTCGAACTCGGCCAGCGGGAACCAGGCGTGCGTGTACGCCATGACGTCGTCGGCGGGTATCCGGTACAGCGCCAGGACCGTGCTCTCGTGCTGCCGGGCGCGCGGCAGGATCCGGTTGCCCGCCCAGGAGTTGGGCCGCGCCGACGGGGAGACGGAGGCGTTGGGCGCGTGGGTGACGAAGACCTGCGTCTCGGGGCCCAGGGTGGCGCCCCAGATGTGCTCCTGAAGGCCCGGCAGGCCCGGGCGGTAGTCGTTCACGCAGGAGAGCATCGCGTCGGGGGTCTTGTAGACGGTGAGGTCGGATCCGTACGGACGGGACAGGAGGTCATGGGCGAGGCGGTAGTCGCCGCGGTAGTTCTGCCGGCCCCACCAGCGCTCCGGCAGGTCGTGCGCGGCCTCCCGGATGACCTCCGGCATCCGGTAGCGGCCCGCGGTGGCGACCACCGCGGCCGGCAGCACCGCGTCGTTGAGGGCGCCGGTGCCGAAGCACACCCACATGATCGGGGCGGTCTCCTCGAGCCGGGACGAGCGGAGCGTCGACACGTAACTGCGGCCGTGAGCGCAGCCGTGGATGCCGCGCCAGGAGTTGGCCGCCAGGCTGAACAGCACCCGGTCGGCGACGCCGGCCGCCAGCTCTGCCACCTCGCGGTCCTCGGCGCCCTCGGCGTCCTTGGCGAACTCCACCAGCGATACGAGCGCGAGCAGGTCGATGGCGAGGTAGGCGTTGGAGTCGAACTCGCTGAACCCGCCGGCCAGCTTGCGGCGCATCCACTCGATCGCCAGGCCGCGGGCGTGCGCGGCGTGCGAGGCGCCGGTCCAGCCGGTGTTGGCGAAGGTGTCGCCGGCCAGCTCGGCGCCCCACAGCAGCTCGGCGGTGTGCCAGACGAACTGGTGGTTCTCGGTGAAGTAGCACATGGCGTCGAGGCCGGGCTGGTCGATCCAGAACTTGAAGCCGAGGAGCGCGGTGCGCACCCGGTCGCGCAGGCCGGGTTCCCAGCGGTCGGCGGGTATCCGCCGCCACAGATGGAACAGGCCGACGGCTTCGAAGTCGGCGCAGTCGGCGCGGTTGTCGATCATCCACAGGGCGCGGGTCAGACCGGACTCGCCGACCGTGTGGTGCGGGTCGGTGAGGGCGCGTACGAGCTCGCCCCCGGTGCCGTCGGCCCTCGCGGCGTGCCGCAGGAACTCGGCGCGCCGGTCGGACAGTTCGCCTTCGGGGGCCGCCCGGTACGCGCCGGGCAGTACGGCGACCGGGAACTCCCGGAACACCGGGGCCCGGTCGTCGTCCACCGAGACCCGCAAGCCGGAAGCGCCGGTGGACAGCATCGAGGCGCTGCCCACGTCGTTCCCGGCTCCCGCCTCCTGCGTCTCGTCCGTCTCAGCCGTCTCGTCCCGCTCCTCCGACTCGTCAAGCCGCAGCGTCGCCCGGCCGCCGACGAGCCGGATCCGCCGGGTGCGGCCCGCCCACTGGACCCGCAGCGCGGCGCCGTCGGGTCCGATGAGCGGGATCTCGCCGTCGGTCGTGCCCCAGCGGGTGGTGCCCACCGCGTCGAGTACGCGCTCGGCGACGGCGGAGGTGTATTCGCAGGCGCCCTCGCTGGGCACCACCACCCGGACGGGCAGTCCGTCGACGCGCAGCCGTACGATCTGCCGGACCTCGCGGAACGCCACCTGCCAGGAGGCGACCACGACGGTTGTGGTGCCGGACGGCAGCCAGAGACGGATCTCGTGCTCGGCGGGTTCCATGTAGGTGACCGTGCCGGACTCGCCGCGCAGTTCACCGCCCACGAACAGCAGGAACGGGCCGGTAGTGGCCAGCCGCAGGGTTCGCCACTCCGCCTGGTCGACCTCCAGCACGCAGGCCGCGAGGGCGACCCGGTACTCCGGGGTGAAGCAGAACTCGCTCCAGTCGACCAGACCGTCGGCCGCGGTGTGCACCCGCTGCCACCGCCCGGAGTGCGGAGTGCCGCCGGGGCCGGTGTACCGGATGTCGCCACCCTCGGCGACGGGGCCCGGGACCGGATCGCGGCGCAGCGGCCGGTGCCGGTAGAGCTCCTCCTTGAGCGGGGTGACATCGGGCCCGTTGGTCAGCCGCCACCGGCCCCGCTCACCCCAGGGATCGCCTTCCGCGGTGAGATGCTTGCCCAGATCGTCGGCGGGCTCGCTCCAGGCCGGGCTGATCAGCCAGTCCCGTACGGTCCCACGCTCGTCCAGGGCATGCACTGTGCGGCCCTTGCCGCTCTCCGCACCGCTCTCCATACCGCTCTGCACTGTGCTCCTCACTTCAGTCCGGTGTTGGCGACGCCGCGGACGATATGGCGCTGCAGCACCAGGAAGATCACCACGACCGGGATCATGCTGACCACGGACATGGCCAGGATGTAGTTGAACGGGGCCACCAGCTGGCTGTTGAACTGCGCCAGCGCCACCGGCAGCGTGTACTTCGACTGGTCCTGGCTGATGATCAGCGGCCACAGGAAGTCGTTCCACCGCCACATCACCGAGAAGATCGTCACCACGGCGATGGCGGCGCCGCACAGCGGCACCACGATCCGGGCGAAGATCCGGAACTCACCCGCCCCGTCGATCCGGGCCGCGTTGATCAGGTCGTCGGGAATGGTCAGCATGTACTGCCGCAGCAGGAACACCCCGGTCGGCGTCGCGGCGGGCGGGATGATCAGCCCCCACAAGGAGTTCACCAGGCCGAGCTGGGCCGCCATCTGGTAGACCGGAATGAAGATCAGCTGCAGCGGGATCATGATGGTCCCGAGCACGATCAGGAACAGCGCGTTGCGGCCGCGGAAGTTGTACTTGGCCAGGCCGTAGGCGCACATCGTGTTGATGACCACGGTGAGGAGCGTCGCCCCGACCGTCACGATGGCGCTGTTCTTCAGATAGGTGCCGAAGTCGAACGACCCCAGCGCCTCGCTGTAGTTCTCCGTGCGCAGCGCCCCGGGCAGGGGCGAGGGCGGGATCTGTGCCAGCTCGGTCTGCGACTTGAACGAGCTGAGCACCGCCCACACCACGGGCGCGAGGACCACGATGGACAGGCCGATCAGCACCGCGTAGGTGAGGATCCGCCCCACGGTCGGAGTGGCGCCCCCGCTGATCGAGGTCCACTGCCGCGGCCCCTTGGAGTCGCGAACGGCCGTCAGGCTCATGCCGACTCCTTCCGCTGGTTGTACAGGTAGTTGAGCAGGGTCAGCGCGAAGACCGAGCAGAAGAGCACCACGGCGGCCGCCGAGGCCAGGCCGTACTGGATCGGGGACTGGAAGGCGTTCTCGTAGATGTACTGGATCATCAGGGTGGTGCCGCCGACGGGGCCGCCGCCGGTGAGCGTCCAGATGTAGTCGAACGCCTGGAACCCGGCGATCATGCTGAGGATGACCACGACCATGGTGGTCGGCCGCAGCAGCGGCAGGGTGATGTGCCGCAGCTGCTGCCAGGCCGAGGCGCCGTCCATCCGCGCGGCCTCGTAGTAGTTGGGATCGATGCCCTGCAGCCCGGCCAGGATGATCAGGATGTAGAAGCCGACATGCATCCACAGCCCGACGAAGATCACCACGCCCATGGCCAGGGTGTCGTCCACCAGCCAGCCCGGTTTGCCCAGGCCGGCCCCGTCGAGCAGCGTGTTGAGCAGCCCGTTGTTCCGCTCGAAGATCCAGCCCCAGATCAGCCCGACCACCACGGGGGAGAGCACCACGGGCAGGAAGAACACCGTGCGGAAGAAGGCCCGGCCCTTGATCTTCTGGTTGAGCAGCAGCGCCAGACCGATCGAGACGACCGTGGTGAGCGCCACGAAGCAGACGGCGAACACCACGGTGTGCCGCGCCGCCGCCCAGAACTCGTCCGAGCCGAACAGCTCCTGGTAGTTCTCGCCGCCCGCATACGTGAAGTCGCGGCCGTTGCGGCTGTCGTACAGGCTGATGTTGAAGTTGTTGATCGCCGGATAGATGACGAACACGCCGAAGATCAGCATGTTGGGCAGGATGAACAGATACGGCGCGATCCGCTGGTTCCACGGCTTGACCGAGCGGCGACGACCGGGCCGCTGGGGGGCCCGGCCGGCCGTCCGCCGGGTCGGCGCGCCGGTCACAGCGGTCACGCGACGTCCCCGAGCGCCTTTTCCGCCGCCGCCTTGATGGCCGCGACGGCCTGCTCCGGCGTGGCCTTGCCCGCCAGCACCTTGGCCAGTTCCTCGACGGTGGCGGTGGCGGTGGCCGAGAACGCGGGGCTGTAGGTGGTGCCGTAGGCCGCCTCCGGCGTGCGCTTCACGTCGGCGAGAAACACCTGCATGTCGGCGTCACGCTGCGGATACGTCAGTCCGGAGGAGATCAGGTCCTGCCGGGTGGGCAGGAAGTTGGCCTCCTCGGCCATTTGCTGCTGGGACTCCTCGGAGTTCATGAAGGCGATGAAGTCGGCGGCCTGCTTCTGCCGCTTGCTCTCCTTGAACGACGCCATGAACTTGCCGCCCGGGAAGCCGCCGCACTCCTCCTGGCACGGATTGGGCGCCGCGGCCCAGGTGAACTTCGCCTCCTTGGCGAATGCGCTCACCTGCCAGTTTCCGCTGATGTACACCGGAGTCTGCTGGGCGAGGAAGATCTCGTTGGCGCCCTTGTACTTGGTGCCCGCCTGCAGCCACAGGTCCTTCGGCATGACGCCGGAGTCGTTCAGCTCGGCGAACCGCTTCACGGCGGCGGTGGCCTTCGCCTCGTCGAAGGCGAGCTTCTTGCCGCTCGCGTCGAAGAAGGTGGTGCCGTACTGGCTGAGCATGGTGGAGAACCGGTGCCCCGAGACGTCCATTGCGATCGCGTTCTGGGTCTTGTTGGCGGCCTGCACCTTCTTGGCGGCCGTGACCATCTCGTCCCAGGTCCAGGGGTCCTTCGGATCGGGCAGCGGCACCTTGGCCTTCTTGAACTGGTCCACGTTGATCAGCGGTCCGTTCATGGTCAGATCGCTGGGCACGGCGAGCAGCTCGCCGCCTTCGCCCGTGACATAGCCATCGGCGCCCTTGAGGAACTTCCCGTCCAGGGCGGCCTTCTGAAACTGGTTGAGATCCAGCAGATCGGTGCGGAACGGCTCGATGTTGGTCAGCCGGGCCACGTCCGGCGCGTTGCCGCCGGAGAGCCGGGCCTGCAGGCGCTGCTCCAGATTGTCGAAGGGAACGATCTGCAGGTCGACCGTGACGCCGGTCTTCTTCTTGTACTCGGCCAGCAGGTCGCGGGTCGCCTGTTCGTCAGGGCCGTCGGTGAAGTACAGATACGTCAGCTTCTTGTCGTCGGTCTGCTGGGCCCCCTCGTCGTCCGACCCACTGCCGGGCGCGCAGGACGCGACCAGCGCTATCGCCGCGGCGGCCACAAGGAACTCACGGACAGCTCTCATTACGTACTACCTTTCGAATTTCACATCACTGACGGGCCCCAGGAAGCCGAGCCTGCGGGAGATCGCAAGCGCCACCTCGGAGATACGCCGGGCTGCCGCGTCCTTCTTGCCGAGCATCCGCTCGCGCGGCCCCGCGAGGCTGATGGCGCAGAGCGGCATCCCGCGCTCGTCCCGGATCGGCGCGCCGAAGCACAGCACGTCGGGCTCGTTCTCGCTGTCGTCGATCGAGTAGCCGCGCGCGCGGGTCTCGTCCAGTTCCGCGCGCAGCCGGGCCGGGTCGGTGATGGTGGTGGGGGTGAACGACCGCAGCTCGAGACGGTCGACGAGGGCGTCCGACTCGTCGACCGGCAGGGCCGCCAGATAGGCCTTGCCCAGGGACGTGCTGTGCAGCGGGCGGTGTAAGCCGAGCAGCCGGCGGACCGCGATCGAGTGCTCCGTGACGTCCTCGTGTGCGATGTAGACCATCTGGTCGCCGTCGCGCACCGCCATCAGCGCGGCCTCGGACAGTTCCCGGGACAGATCCCGCAGATGCGCCTGTGCCGCGAGGAACGGGTCGTAGCCGCTCAGCGCGGCCATCCCGAGCGTGACCGTGCGCTGCCCCAGCACGATGTCGTCCGCGTTGCCGTTCCAGTCCACATAGCCTCGCTGCCGGAGCGTGCCGAGGATGCGGTACGTGGCGCTGCGCGAGAGGTCCAGCCGGTCGGCGACCTGAACAGCACTCAACCGCCGCTCAGTGGCGAGCAGTTCCAGGATCGCGAGCCCGCGTTCGAGTGTCCCGGCGCGGCGATCAAGCACATCGGTTCCCAGCTGGTGGTACTTCTCGCTCATTTCCATCCCCTGTCATACCGATGAACGGGACATGCAACCGGTGAGCGGTGAGTAGTAAGCGCTTGCGGACGCTAATAGCGCAGGTGGGTGAGAGTCAATGACTTGAGCAGAATCGGCTCCCGGTCTCTCCTGCGCTGGGGCCGTGCGGCCGAGGTCGGTGCCGACCAGGTCTGAGGGTTATTGACCGCGCGGCCCCGGGCAGGGCAGCTTGCCCGGACGGAGTCGAGGTGAGGGGAAGTCGCGGACGGGTGTGCTGCTGCCCCGCGAAGGCCGACCGTGGGGCCGGGACGCCGAGGCGGACAGGAGGGCATGGCCGGTGCGTCGACGAAGACGGAGTGCACGGACGCCGATCGCCTGACCCTCGTCGACGAGGGTCACCAACGACCTGGGCCACGTCACCACCACGTCCTACGACCGGCTGCGTGGCCAGTCCACCGGCCAGACCGACCCCAACGGCAAGCGCACCGACCTGGCCTTCGACGCGCTCGGCCGGCTCACCTCGGTGTGGCTGCCGGACCGGCGCAGCACCCGGACACCGAGCATCAGGTACGGAGAGGTTCACCCGCACAGGTGTTTGACACAGGCCCACTGGTCACACGCCAGTGACCCGACCAGCGTGCGTGAGCGATGCCTGAGCGGACGGAATCACACAGGTCATCACGGAGAAGACCAGATGCCCTCCTGCATGGTCCTGACCAGGTGCTACCGGACCCCGTACCCCAGGCACCGCCCGGAACCACCCACCACACCCCCACCAGGACTTTTGATCCATTGGGTGGATCGGGTGGCCGTACCGTCGAGCTGTCGCCGAGTTGCACAGAAACCCTCTCTGACCTGCCGCTTAGCAGGAACTTCCAGTCGCTGTCCGATCACTGCTCCAAGCGCCCGAACGCCAAGGGAGCGCATTCGGACAGGGACCGTGCAGAAGGGGCGCGCGGCCAGATCGACCGAGTGCCATCACCTCCGGCAGCCGCTCGAGTCGTCCGTCCACGTCTCCGTTGTGGAGCCCCGACAACAGCCGATCCGGGCGGGGAGCGGGACTCCGCTCGCGGCATCGTGGATATCGCTGTGAGAGGGGCCCGACCGTACAGCTATGCTGGGGGCCGCGCGGGCCGCTAGCTCAATTGGTCAGAGCAGCAGACTTTTAATCTGTTGGTTGTGGGTTCGAGTCCCACGCGGCCTACCTCGTAAGCCCCCTGTACCCGGTGAGGACCGGATCCAGGGGGCTTTGGTGTCTGGCGGGAGAGACGGCTGCCTGGACTCAGGCGACTGGCTCTCCGGCTGTCCGGTGGCGTGCGTCGGTCATGCCCAGTGGGAAGTCGCGGTACTGGCCGACCAACTCGGCAATACGCGGCCAGTCCTCCAGGGCGACCGGCTCCACGGAGAAGGAGCCGGCCTGGATGTCCTCGATGAGGGCCAGTTCGGTGGCGGCCGCGGCCTTGGCGCCGAGGGCTCGCTTGACGCGGGTGTTGATGAAGTAGGAGACCTCGGCCAGCACCAGCTGGGGAATGATCAGCTCGCCGTCGAAGGTCTCCAGCAGGGCCGTACACGTCGCGTGGTCGGGGTCGTCCGCTGACAGGCGAAGACCGGCCCGGCGTCGACCAGGAGCTTCACTCGCTCTCCGTATCGCCGTGCAGGTGGGCGGTCAGGTCGCGGGCGCGGAGCCCAGCGGTGTCTGCCCCCTGCAGTGCGCCCTTGCCGCGGAGGGTGCGCACGGGTCGAGGAGGAAAGAGCCTCTCCAGATCCCTGGACACCAGTTCGTCCACGGTGACGCCCTGCTTCGAGGCGCGCTGCCGCAGACGGGCCTCAAGCTCTTCCGGCACATGGATCGACATACCAGCACGATAACCCGGTCGTGGGCAGGAGCGTCGCCCCTTCCCGATGGACCGGCTGTCCAGGAGACGGTCTCGGTCGGCTGGGCTGTGGCGTGGTCCTGTCAGGCATCCGGATGTGAGTCCGGTGTGAGTCCGCGCGCGTCCGGATCGTTGGTCACCTGGCTGGATTCACTGGAAGGCGCCCCATCTTTCATTTCCCTATCGTCGGTGGCGCTTTCGAATCAAACGTTTCAAGCCGCAATTGCCTTTTGGGTGAAGGTGGCTATCCCTGTCTTGTGGCGCCTATGGGCTTTTAATCCATTGGTTGTGGTTCGAGTCCCACAGGGCCTACCGGATCATCAGCCCCTCACCTGCGGTGGAAGCCGTGGAGGAGGGGCTGATTCGCGTGGGAAAAGCGGTGCCGGGGGACTACGGCTTCATCGAGGGTCGGCGGCAGATGCCCGCCACGTTCATGTTTCACTGGCCGGCTGTGGCGGTGGTTCCCCGGATGACGAGGTGGGGTGCGACGACGTCCTCTCCGGCCGGGGTGCTGTTCGGCTCCAGGCGTTCGGTGACGTGGGTGACGGCGAGTTCGGCCATGCGGGAGATGTCCTGGGCGATGGTGGTGAGGTCGACGTGCGGCAGGCCGGCCAGGCGGCTGTCGTCGAAGCCGACCACGGAGATCTCGTCGGGGACCGACACCCCGGCGCGGAAGAAGGTGTTGAGGACGCCGGTGGCGCAGGCGTCGTTGAAGGCCAGGACGGCGCTGGGCCGGGGCGTGGTGGTCAGGAGGGTGTCGGCCGCTGTGGCTCCGTCCTCCGCGGTGAGTCCTCCGGGCAGGATGCGGATGCTGTCGGTCAGGCCGTGGCGGTTCATGGCGGTGCGGTAGCCGCGGCGCCGGTCGGCGGCGCCCGGTGCCTTGCCGCCGTCGACGTGGGCGATGTCGCGGTGGCCGAGGGCCACCAAGTGGTCGACGGCCTGGCGGGCGCCTTCGTCGTCTGCCGTGCGGATGACCTGGACACCCGGGATCGCCGGGCGCAGTCGTCGGGCCACGGAGACGAGCGGCAGCATCGCGGCGAGCTCGGCGAGACGGGCGGCGGGGGCCTGAGGGCCGAGCAGGATCAGCGCTTCGCAGCGGTCGCCGAGCAGTGATTCGACGGCCTGGCGCTCGCTGCGGCTTGCCGCGACGGCGCTGAGGGCGATCTGGTAACCGGCGGATTCGGCGACGGCGTAGAGGTGTTCCACCAGATCGGTGTGGAACGGCTCCCGGATCTCGAACTGCACGCCGATCAGGTGGGTGCGGTTGCTGCGGAGCAGCCTGGCCCGGGAGTCGGGGCGGTAGCCGATCTCGTGGGCGGCCTTGAGGACACGCTCGCGTGTGGCCGGGCTCGCGCCCTTGGCGCCGCGCATCACGATGGAGACCAGCGCCGTGGACACGCCCGCGCGTGCGGCGACGTCGGCGAGAGTCGGCCGGCGGCCGTCGGGAACCGCGGGGGTCGGTGGCACGGAGGCCCTCCCTGGTCGTGTCGGCTGTCCGCTGACGATCGTAGACGAGGGTGAATTATCAGGTCAGGGCTACTGCAACGTTCTAGAGCAGATGTCTTGACATAAGCCGCTGAGGACTGACCTACTGGCGGCATACTGAGCTAGAACGTTCTAGTCTTTGAGAGGGGCGAACGACGATGTTCACACTGGCGGTCTGCGCCGAGATGGTCTTCCGGGACCTGCCCATCGACGAGCGGGCCCGGCGCCTTCATGACGAGGGCTTCCAGGTCGAGATCTGGGACTGGACCCGGCACGACATCGACGCACTGGCCCGCACCCCGGCCGAGTTCTCCTCCATGACCGGCTACGTCCGGGGAAACCTCACGGACCCGGACGGCGTCGCCGAACTGCTGCGCACCGCCGGGGTGTCGATCGACGCGGCCGACCGGCTCGGCTGCCCCCGCCTCAACCTGCACGGCACCGGCCTGGACGCCGACGGGCTGCCGGTGGTGCCGGTGAAGGGCGAGCCCACGCGGGAGATGTGGAGTGCCGCCCGCGACACGCTCGGCCGCATAGCGGAGCTGGGCGAGCGCGCCGACGTCGTCTTCACCCTGGAGAACCTCAACACGGCCGTCGACCACCCCGGGGTGCCGTTCGCGAAGGCCGCCGACACCCTGGCCCTGGTCGCCGCCGTGGGCCGGCCGGGGCTGCGGATGAACCTGGACCTCTACCACGCGCAGATCGGCGAGGGGAACCTGATCGAGCTGGTCCGCCGGGCCCACGGCCAGGGGCTGATCGGCGAGATCCAGGTCGCCGACGTGCCGGGCCGACGCGAGCCGGGCACCGGCGAGATCAACTACCCGGCCGTCGCACGCGCTCTCGCCGACCTGGGCTACGACGGCACGGTCGCCATGGAGGCGTGGGCCTCCGAGGACAGCGACAGTGCGCTGCGGCGCTTCCGCGACGCGTTCGCCGTCTGACCGTCCCCGGGCCTCACCCCTGACCTCCCCCCCGGCCTCACCCCGCAATCGTCCCGACCATCGGTACGGAGAACCCGCATGACCACCTCGCACCCCCTCGCCATCGGCCTGATCGGCACCGGCCGAATGGGCTCCTTCCACGCCGAGACCCTCGCCCGCCGACTGCCCGGCGTCCGCCTCGGTGCCCTCGCCGACCCCGCCCCGGGCGCCCCCCAGCGCCTCGGCGACCGGCTCGGCTGCCCCACCACCCACACCGACGCCGCCGACCTGCTCGCGGACCCGCAGCTCGACGCGGTCGTGATCGCCACCCCGGCCCGCACCCACGCCGACCTCGTCGAGGCCGCGGCGCAGGCGGGCAAGGCGGTCTACTGCGAGAAGCCCATGGCGATCGACCTCGCCGACGCCGACCGGGCCATCACCGCCGCCGAGAAGGCCGGCGTCCCGCTCCAGGTGGGCTTCAACCGCCGCTACGACACGGCCTTCCGTGCCGCCCACGACAAGATCGCCGCCGGCTGCATCGGCACCCCGCAACTGCTGCGCTCGCTCACCCGCGATCCGGGGCTGGCCGACCCCTCCCGCATCCCGCCGTGGACGATCTTCCTGGAGACCCTCATCCACGACTTCGACGCCCTGCGCCACCTCAACCCCGGCGCCGAACCCGTCGAGGTCTTCGCCATGGCCGACGCCCTGGTCCGCCCCGACTTCAAGGACCAGGGGCTGCTCGACACCGCGGTGGTCACCATCCGCTTCGACAATGGCGCCCTGGCCACCGCCGAGGCCAACTTCCAGGCCGTGTACGGATATGACGTCCGCGGCGAGGTCTTCGGCTCGGGCGGCATGCTCACCATGGGAGACATCCGCCGCACCCACCTCACCGCCTACGGCCCCGACGGCATCACCGCCGAGGCCACCACCTACGACCAGGACCTCTTCCAGGACGCCTACATCGCCGAACTGGCCGACTTCGCCGACACCGTCCGCACCGGCCGGACCCCGTACGCCACCGGCCAGGACGCCCGCGCCGCCCTCACCATCGCCCTCGCGGCCATCCGGTCGGTCACCACCGGCGCACCCGTTCGCATCGACGAAGTGCGGTGAGCGCGTCGCTGCGGCAGCGGGGAGCCGAAATGCCCGGTCTGTTGAATTACGCGAGATTGCATGAGATTCGCCGGATTCTATGGAGACGGCCTGAATAAGGAATCGCCGCCGATGCCTCCTCGGCAAGCAAAGTTCACCATTGCGTACGGATGTCCTCGCTGGTAGCCTCCCTTTTGCAATGATCAAGCAATCGCCTGACCAGCGATTGTCGAATGCAGGGGGAATGAACTTCGTGAGCATGCGAAGCAAGGGAATTTCTGCCGCGATTGCCATCGCCATGACCGGCACAATGTGCGGTATTGGCGCGAGTGCCGCTCATGCGGCCGCGCCGGAGAAAGCCGAAAAGGCCGCGACAGCAGGGCAGGCCCGCGTCGGAGCCAATGAGATCTGCACCGTTCTGGGGATTGGCAGTGGCGCTGCAGGGCTCACCAAGGCGCTGGCCAAGGGAGCGTCCTGGGTGGGAATCGGCGCCAGCGTCGGGTGCTACCTGTACTCGAAGGCGCAGGAGGCCACACCTGCGGAGAAGCGGGCGGCCATGATCAGGTCGTACAAGAAGTACCAGGCGATGAGCGATATCAAGAAGCTCGACGCGCTCGGTTATTACTGCCGGAAGAAGGACAGCGGCGGCGGTGGCGGCACTGATGTCGCTCCCCTTGACGCGAGGGCGGGCTGGACGGATATCAAAATGAAGGGCGTGACGTACAAGTGCACAGCAACCGGGGACTGACCGGTCGCCGCGGCCTGGGCTATGGAGAGCGGCTCGCGTTCTCCATAGCGCTCGTCGTAGTGAGCCTTCTGTGGGTCACGCAAGACCTGGTTCTCTGGGCCACCGCACTGTGTGTGGTCGGTGCGGCCGGGGGAGCGCTGGGTGTCTGCTACTTCGGGTGGCGTTTTATTCGCTCGCGCAGAGATTCGCAGTGAGATTTCCGCTTTGAAATCTTCGTGAGGCGGGGGCGAGCGTTGCCGAGGGAGGGCCGGTGGGGCGGTACGGCTGGTCTCTCCCCTGGCCCTCCCTCCCCTGGCCCCCTCCCCTCCCTCCTCCCTCGCGGGAATGTCCAGAATCACACCGGTAAGTCCCCTGTGGCACATGGCGAGTTCCCGCCACTCCGCGATCTCCCCTCCGCGAACTATCAACAGAATTCGGTCCCTTGAGGAAAGCTGGACGATCATCCGGGATCTCATTCCGGACCGCGGCGGTCGAAGGTGCTCGATCCGGCCGCCGACGTCTATGTTCCTTCAGCACCAGGGATCACCATGCCCCCCACCCCCCACCCGGCCGCGATATCGGGCGCGAGAAGAGTCGCCCGGATCGCCGTGGCCGCAGGGCTCGTCGCCGCGCTCGCCGCGGCCGGCCCCATACCCATCGCCCTCGCCGCGGACGGCGCCCCCGCCCCCGCGGCCGACCCCGGCGTCAAGTCCGCCCACGACAAGCTCGGTTCGGACGACGCCGATCTCCTTGCCCAGGCCAAGGCGCAGCGCGTCAAGACCGTCACGATGATGATCGCCACGGCGCCGGGTCAGACCGAGAAGGTCGCCGAGCAGCTCGACGCGATCAAGGGCGGCTCGGTCGGCCGTACGTACGACAAGCTCGGCTACGTACGGGCCACCGTGCCGACCGGCAAGGCCGACTCGGCCATCGCCGGCGCCGCGAGGCTCTCCTCCGTGCAGGCCATCGACCTGCGGGAGGAGATACCCCTCGAACAGCCCAGCCTCGGCGGCGGCAAGTCGAAGGCCGCCGCGGCCACTTACCCCGGCCCGGACGAGAACACCCCCGCGAAGAATCCGTACAACCCGTCCTTCGAGACGGGCGCCGTCGACTTCGTGAAGAAGAACCCGAAGGCGGACGGGCGCGGCGTCACCATCGGCATCCTCGACACCGGCGTCGACCTCGCGAACCCCGCGCTGCAGAAGACCACCACCGGTGAGCGCAAGATCACCGACTGGGTGACCGCCACCGACCCGATCGTGGACGACGACGGCACCTGGCGGCCCATGACCACCTCGGTCTCCGGGCCGTCCTTCACCTACGGCGGCAAGAGCTGGAAGGCGCCCGAGGGCGCGTACCAGGTCAGCACCTTCGAGGAGTCCGTCACCGCGCAGGGCGTTGTCGAGGACGGCGACGCCGACGGTGACGTCAACCGCGACGGCGACACGACCGACGACTGGGGCGTGCTGTACGACGCCCAGGCCGGCACGGTCACCGTCGACGTCAACGACAACGGCGACTTCACCGACGACACCCCGATGAAGCCGTACAAGGACGGCCACCAGATCGGCCACTTCGGCACCGACGACCCGGCCACCGGCATCGCCGAGAGCCAGGACTTCGTCGTGCAGATCCGCAAGGACGTGCCGATGGACCCGCTGGGCGGCGACTGGGTCGGCAAGAAGGCCGACTTCGTCAACATCGGTCTCACCGCCGGCTCGCACGGCAGCCACGTGGCCGGCATCACCGCCGCCAACGGCATGCTCGGCGGCAAGCACATGAACGGCGCCGCCCCCGGCGCGAAGATCGTGTCGTCCCGGGCCTGCATCTTCGGCTCCGGCTGCACCAACGTCGCGATGACCGAGGGCATGATCGACCTCGTCGTCAACCGCGGCGTCGACATCGTCAACATGTCCATCGGCGGTCTGCCGCCCCTCAACGACGGCAACAACGCGGACGCCGAGCTGTACACGCGCCTGATCGACACCTACGGCGTCCAGCTCGTCCTGTCCGCCGGCAACTCCGGCCCCGGCGCCAACACCATCGAAGAACCCGGCCTCGCCGACAAGGTCATCTCGGTCGGCGCGGGCGTCTCCAAGGAGACCTTCGCCGCCAACTACGGCACCGGCGTGGCGAACAAGTACCAGCTGTTCAACTTCTCCTCGCGCGGCCCGCGTGAGGACGGCGGCTTCACGCCGACCGTCGTGGCCCCCGGCTCCGCGGTCAGCACGATCCCGGCCTGGATGCCCGGCTCGTCGCTCGCCGAGGCCGGCTGGAAGCTGCCCGCCGGCTACGCGATGTACCAGGGCACGTCGATGGCCTCCCCGCAGACGGCGGGCGCCGGCGCGCTGCTGCTGTCGGCGGCCAAGCAGAAGAAGATCGACCTCACCCCCGAGAAGCTGCGCACCGCGCTGACCTCGACCGCCCACCACATCAAGGGGCTCCAGGCGTACGAGGAGGGGGCCGGCCGAATCGACGTCGTCGCCGCCTGGAAGGCCGTCCAGGCTGGCGCCACCGCACACGACTACGCGGTGAAGGCCCCGGTCGACACCGCGCTCGACCAGTCGCTGAAGACGCCGGGCTTCGGCACCGGCCTCTACGACCGCGAGGGCGGCCTCAAGGCCGGGCAGAAGAAGTCGTACGACGTCACGATCACTCGTACGTCCGGCCCGGCCGGGTCGCTCCCGCACGTGCTGCGGCTGGCGAACAACAAGGCCCGCACCTTCTCGATCGCCGGCCCGCGGGTGGTGAACCTGCCGCTGAACAAGCCGGTGACCGTCAAGGTCCAGGCCGCGCCGAAGCACGCGGGGATCAAGAGCGCGATCCTGGTGGCCGACGACCCGCGCACGCCGGGCGTGGACAAGCAGATCCTGACGACCGTAGTGGTCTCCACGCCGGCCAAGTACACCTTCACCGCCTCCGGTTCGGTGCAGCGCAACAACTACAGGTCGTACTTCGTGACCGTCCCGGAGGGCACGAAGTCGCTGGAGGTCACGCTCGGCGGGCTGAAGGAGGGCAGCCGGACGTGGTTCAGCGCCATCACCCCGTGGGGCCTGCCCGCCTCCGACGACGACCCGGACACCACGGACATCGCCCGGTACGCCGACCCGGTGCCCGGCGTCTGGGAGATCGAGGTCGACGCGAGCCGTACGTCGGCGCCGCTCGACAACCCGTACAAGCTGAATGCGGCCGTCCTCGGCGCAGTCTTCGACCCGGAGCCGGTGACCGTGCCGGAGGCCAAGGTCGGCACGTCGGTCGGCGCCTCCTGGACGGTGACGAACAAGCTGGAGGCCGTGGACGGCACCCTGAAGGGCGGCGCGCTCGGCTCGTCGAAGACCGGGCGCCCGACCATCGCGGACGGTGCCACGCAGACCAGCACGATCGAGGTGCCGGAGGGCACCACGTCGCTGGACGTCGCCATCGGCAACGTCTCCGACGCGACCGCCGACCTCGACCTGACGGTCTACGACGCCCAGGGCGAGGTCGTCGGCCAGTCCGCGGACGGTGACTCGGAGGAGTCCGTCTCCCTCGCCGACCCGGCGGCCGGCAAGTACACCGTCGAGGTGCTCGGCTACGACGTCCCGTCGGGCTCGACCGAGTACGACTACCGGGACGTGTTCTTCTCCTCCGCGCTCGGCAAGGTCACCGTGGAGGAGCCGACGTCGCTGAAGCTCGGCACGGGCGACTCGGCGAAGGCGTCGGCGAGCATCGAGGTGGTGAGGACCGCGGCCGAGGGCCGTGAACTCGTCGGTGAGGTACGGCTGGTGAACGCGCGCGGCACGAGCGTGGGCGTCGGCAACGTGACGATCGAGAAGGTCACGTCGTAGGTCTCATCACGCAGTTGGGGCGGGTGTCCGATGCCGGACGCCCGCCCCTTCCGCTTGCCGTTTCCGCTCTCGGTCAGCCCGCGTTGAGCTCCGCGAGGTCGCCCAGCGGCAGCGTGTGCTGGGTCTGCAGGACCTTGGCGCGCAGGTAGCGGACGTTGTCGGGTGTGGCGAAGACGCCGGTGGGCACCCGGTCGCGGACCTCGATGCCGAGGGCGGTCAGCATCTGGGCGGCGGCGGTGTAGTCGCGGGCGTCCTCGGGCAGGCCGAGGGCGGCGTTCGCGGCGTAGGTGTCCAGGCCCTGGTCCTGGAGGGCGTACGCGTCGAGCTTGTTGTAGAGCCCGATGCCGCGGCCCTCCTGGCGCAGGTACAGCAGCACGCCGCCGCGTTCGGCGATGCGCTCGACGGCCTCGCGCAGCTGGGGGCCGCAGTCGCAGCGGGCCGAGCCGAAGACATCGCCGGTGAGGCATTCGGAGTGCAGGCGGACCAGCGGGGTGGTGCCGGGGGCCGGGTCGCCGAGGACGACGGCGATGTGCTCCAGGCCGTCGGCCAGACCGTGGAAGGTGACGAGTTCGGCGTCGGCGCGGTAGCCGTCCTGGAAGCGCAGCGGGACCCGGACACGGGCGCGCTGGGTGGCGGCAGCGGTGAAGTCGGGCATGCGGGTTCTCCGGGTTCCGTACGTGGGCTCGCTGCTTCAGATTTGAAGCAGATCCTCGTGCAGGACCCTACCCCATGCTTTAAATTTGAAGCAACAGGCTTGTCGCCCGCGTCACAGGCCGGACTCGTGCCTCACGAACAGGACTTGCCGGAGCGTCGTCGCCAGGGCGCGTCCTCGGCGGTGGCGTGCGCGTCGCCCCCCTGGAAACCCTCGTAGACGGCCGTGAAGATCTCCTCCAACTGCCCGACCTGCTCCGGGGTCAGCCGGTCGAAGAGCAGCGCCCGTACGGTCTCGACGTGACCCGGGGCCGTGCGTTCCAGGACGCGCATCCCTTCCTCGGTGAGCGCCGCGATGCTGCCGCGCTTGTCCCAGCGGCAGTCCTCGCGCCGGACCAGCCCGTCCTTCTCCAGGCGCGTCACGGCGTACGTCAGGCGGCTGCGGGTGATCTTCAGCCTTTCCGCGAGGTCGGTCATGCGCAACCGGCGCTCCGGGGTGTCGGACAGGTTGGCGAGGATGGAGTAATACAGGTGGGGCATGCCGGCTTCCTGCTGGAGCTGCCGATCCAGTGCGTCCTCCATGAGGGCGACGGAGGCGATGTAGGCGCGCCAGGCGCGCTGCTCCTCGGGGGTGAGCCAGCGAGTCGTCATGCGACCAGTGTAGGTTTGTTTCAAACTTTAACCAAGCCCGAGTCTGCCGAGCCGGAGAGCACGCCGATGCCGTCGTACCCCTACGTCCTGCTGTCCGCCGCCGTCTCCCTGGACGGCTACCTCGACGACACCACCCCCGAGCGCCTGCTGCTGTCCAGCCCGGCCGACTTCGACCGGGTCGACGAGGTGCGGGCGTCCGTGGACGCGATCCTGATCGGCGCCGGCACGATCCGGGCGGACAATCCGCGGCTGCTGGTGAACTCGGCTGAGCGGCGGGCGGCGCGGGTGGCTTCCGGCCGGCCGGAGTATCCGCTGAAGGTCACGGTCAGCGCGTCGGGCGAGCTGGATCCCGCGGCGAACTTCTGGCACACGGGCGGCGAGAAGATCGTCTATACGACGGAGAAGGGAGCGGAGCGGCTGCGGCGGGCGCCGGTCGCGGCGGATGTCGTGGCGCTGGGGCCGGAGCTGGACTGGCGCGGGCTGCTGACACATCTGCGCGAGGTGCGCGGGGTCGAGCGGCTGATGGTGGAGGGCGGCGGCACGATCCACACACAGCTTCTCCAGCAGGGGCTGGCGGACGAGGTGCAGCTCGTGCTGGCGCCGCTGTTCGTGGGGGATCCGCGGGCGCCGCGGCTGTTCGGGCCCGGGGGATATCAGGGCGGGCGGCTGCGGCTGCTGGAGACGCGGCGGATCGAGGACGTGGTGCTGATGCGCTACCGGCCGACCGCACCCGGCACCGGCGGTCTGCCCGCCGCCGCGGACCGGCACTGGCTGGCGCTGGCGTGCGAGCTGGCGGCACAGTGTCCGCCCTCGAAGACGGCGTTCAGCGTCGGGGCGGTGGTGGTGGCGGCCGACGGGACCGAGCTGGCGCGCGGGTACTCCAGGGAGGGCGGCGACCCGGTGGTGCACGCGGAGGAGGCGGCGCTGGCGAAGATCGCGCCGGGGGACCCGAGGCTGCGGTCCGCGACGGTGTACACCAGCCTGGAGCCGTGCACGCGGCGGGCGTCGCGGCCGGTGCCGTGTGCGGGGCTGATCCTCGCGGCGGGGGTGCGCCGGGTGGTGACGGCCTGGCGGGAGCCGGACACGTTCGTGGTGGGGGCCGACGGGAGCGGGGCGCTGGCGGGGGAGGGCGTGGAGGTGCTGGTGCTGCCGGAGTACGAGGGGCGGGCCAAGGAGCCGAACGCGCACCTGCTGCGCTGAGCAGGGGCCGTCGGACGGGCCGAGTTCGCAGGTCGGGGAAAGGCGTGTGCTTCGGGGGTCGCGGATGGCGTACTATGGAGTCACCGACGCGGGGTGGAGCAGCTCGGTAGCTCGCTGGGCTCATAACCCAGAGGTCGCAGGTTCAAATCCTGTCCCCGCTACTGAAGGCTCAGGGCCGGAACTGATCAGTTCAGTTCCGGCCCTGAGCGTTTCCGCTCCTCCGGTCGGCTGCCAGCACTCGCTCCCCGTCCCCGCTTCGGCAACCCTGGTGAGGTGGAGGAAGGGCGGATTTCACACGTACGCCGATTCGTCCGGCTGCTCCCCGCCCTGCTGATCGCGGCCGGAGCCGGGTACGAGCACGCCACGCCCACCCACTTCACCGGCGCCCCCTTCTTCACGGCCGCGCCCCTGGTCGCCGCCCCGCTCTACTCACTGCGCGGCACGGTGGTCACGGGTGCCGTGGCCGTCTCGCTGCTGTTGGTGCTGCGCATCGTGCACGGCGGCCTCGCGGGGGCCGGGGTGATCACCGAGCTGGTCACCGTGGCCGTCGTCTCCGTCCTCGCCGTCCTCATCAACCTTCTCGTCCGCCGCAGCGACGAACGCCTCGCCTCCGCCCGCGGGATCGCCGAGGCCGTCCAGCGCGCCGTACTGCCGGAACCCGCCGAGCGGATCGGTGGCTTCCAGATCGCGGCGCGGTACGAGGCGGCGCAGGAGGGCGCCTCCATCGGCGGTGATCTGTATGCCGTGCAGGACAGTCCGCACGGGGTGCGGCTGGTCGTGGGGGACGTGCGGGGCAAAGGGATCGGCGCGGTGGGGGCCGTCGCCGTCGTCATCGGCGCCTTTCGGGAGGCCGCCGAGCAGGAGGCCACCCTGGAGGCGGTCGCGCAGCGGCTGGAGCGGGCGCTGGCGCGGGAGCGGACCAGGCGGGACGGCGTCGACTCCTACGAGGGCTTCACCACCGTCGTGCTCGCCGAACTGCCGCACGGCGACGGCACCGTGCGGATCGTCAACCGCGGGCACCCGCCGCCCCTGCTGCTGTACGCGGACGGCACCGTATGCCCGCTGCCCGCCGCCGAACCGGCGCTGCCGCTCGGCATGAGCGAGCTCGGCGCCTGGCCCGACCGGGCCGACGAGGCCGGCTTCCCGGGCGGGGCGACGCTGCTGCTGTACACCGACGGGCTGTCCGAGGCGCGCGACGACAGCGGGCGGTTCTACGACCCCGAGGCCGGGCTCTCCGGTCGCGCCAACGCCCGGCGCGAGCCGGCCGCGCTGCTCGGGGTGCTCGCGGCACAGGTGCGCCGGCACTCCGGGGGCGGCATGGCGGACGACATGGCCCTCATGGCCGTACGACACCCCTGATCGTTGTGACCCGGGGTGACCGGGCGACCGCCCTCCGCATAACAACTGACATACCGTCAATACCTGTGTGACTCCTGAGCCCGAGCCAACTCGCCCGAATTAGACCGTTGGTGACCCGTAAGTCCAGGCGAAAATAGTTAATGATCAAGCGGAACAGCTTGGAATCCGCACCCCGCGTCTATTAACGTTCGATAACGCAGCGCGGTCGTCCCAGCCGTCACAAGAGGCGGCTCCGTGCGCACGCGCCGAGTCCCGCAAGGGAGCCGGGGAACCACCACCCTGGGGTGAATCGCGCGGATGCCGTCGTGAACCCACGACCGGTATACGCGCGTAGGAGACCTTCCTGCTCCGAACCCGTCAGCTAACCCGGTAGGCGAGAAGGAAGGAAAGGAGTACGCCCACGTGGCGTCCAACAGGCCTGCTACGCAAGCCCCGTTCGTGCCGAGTCAGCGCAGCACCGACACCTTCGGCTACGACCGCTACCGCACCGACGAGGGCCCGTTCGAGGAGTGGAACCCCACCGCGGAGTCCATTCGTCCCGCGCGTGGCAGGCACCGCGTCGGCAAGCAGCGCGGCGGGGGACTCGCCCGCAGCTCCACGGTTCTCGGCGTCGGCGTCATAGCCGCCGTCGGCGCGGGCGGTATGGCCAGCGCCCAGAGCGGCAAGCCGCCAGTCGCCATCACCATCCCCGACCTGCCCCTGATCTCCGACGACGACGAGGCTCCCGCCGAGGACGCCGGTACCGCGCTCAGCACCATGGGCGAGGCCACCGAGGAGACCACGCAGGGCACCTCCGACGCCGGCGAGGCGCTGCGCAGCCGGATCATCGCGCAGGCCGAGGTCCAGCAGGGCCAGATCGACAGCAAGGCCGTCGCGGACGCCGTCGCCGCCGCCGAGAAGGAGGCCGCCGAAGCGGCCGCCAAGGCGGAGAAGGAGGCCGAGGCCAAGGCCGCCGCCGCGAAGGCCGCCGCCGAGGAGGAGGCCCGCAAGAAGGCCGAGGCCGAGCGCCTGGCCGAACTGGCCAAGCAGTACACGCTGCCGACCTCCTCGTACACCATCACCTCGACCTTCGGGCAGGCCGGCGCCTACTGGTCCTCCGGCTACCACACGGGCCTGGACTTCGCCGCCCCCACGGGCACGCTGATCAAGGCGATCCACTCCGGCACGATCACCTTCGCCGGCTGGGACGGCTCGTACGGCTACAAGACCGTGCTCACCCTGGACGACGGCACCGAGCTGTGGTTCGCGCACCAGTCCTCGATCAGCGTCAGCGTGGGCCAGAAGGTCAACACCGGCGACGTCATCGGCCGCGTGGGCGCGACGGGCAACGTGACCGGCGCCCATCTGCACCTCGAGGTGCACCCCGGCGGCAGCTCCAACGGCATCGACCCGCTGGCGTGGCTGCGGGGCAAGGGCCTCACCCCCTGACGCACCCCCTCGACGGGCATCGACTTCCGATCCCCGGCGGTCCTGGCGGCGACCCCCCGACGTCGGGGCTGCCGGTTTTCGGTATGTGGAATACCGGCTTCTGACACGGAGGTTGGTGAAGAGCATGACTTCTCTGCGCAAGCTCGGCTCCTCCGACCTCGAGGTCCACCCGCTCTGCCTCGGCGGCAACGTCTTCGGCTGGACCGCCGATGAGGACCGGTCCTTCGCCGTACTCGACGCCTACGCGGCGGCGGGCGGCAACTTCATCGACACGGCGGACCAGTACTCCGCCTGGGTCGAGGGCAACGCCGGCGGCGAGTCCGAGACCATCATCGGCAAGTGGATGAAGGCGCGCGGCAACCGCTCCGACGTCGTGATCGCCACGAAGGTCAGCCGGCACCCCGACTTCCAGGGCCTGAGCGCGGCCAACATCAAGGCCGCCGCGGACGCCTCCCTGCGCCGCCTCGGCACCGATCACATCGACCTCTACTACACCCACTTCGACAAGCCGGAAGTACCGGTCGAGGAGATCATCGGCGCGCTGGACGAGCTGGTGAAGGCGGGCAAGGTGCGGCACATCGCCGCGTCCAACATCTCCGCCGAGCGCCTGGCGGCCTCCCTCGCCTTCTCCGACCGCGAGGGCCTCGCCCGGTACGTCGCCCTCCAGCCCCACTACAACCTGGTCTCCCGCGACACCTACGAGGGCGCCCTGCAGAACCTCGCCGAGCGCGAGGGCCTGGCGGCCGTCCCGTACTACGCCCTGGCGTCCGGCTTCCTCACGGGCAAGTACCGCACCGGTACGACGGTGGACAGCCCGCGCGCCCAGGGTGCCGCCAAGCACGCGGAGACCGAGCGGGGCCGGCGGGTGCTGGCCGCGCTGGAGGAGGTGGCCCGGTCCCACCGGGTCCCGGTGGCCACGGTGGCCCTGGCCTGGCTCGCGTCCCGGCCGACGGTCGCGGCCCCCATCGCGTCGGCGCGCACACCGGAACAACTGCCGGCGCTGCTGGGAGTGGCCGAGCTGACCCTGACGGACGAGGACCTGGACCGGCTGACGACGGCGTCGGCCTGACCTCGACGGCGCGGTCCGGCGGCGCCGAACCGTCAGGGGCCCGTGATCCCTACAGCCCGTGCTCCCTACGACCGGTACGGGTTGTACACGGGGTACGGCGCCGTCGGCTGAGAGCCGTGCCCGTAGGGCTGCCAGTGGGCGGGCGGCGCGTACCCGTACGCCGCCCAGGCCCGCGCGGCCACCGCGTGCTGCAGGGCCGGCCGCGCGAACTCCCGGCGCCCCCACAGCTCGTGCAGCAACTCCCGTTCCCGTACGACGAAGTCCGCGCCGGCCCGCCCACGGCGCCCCCGGCGCCGCAGGAACGCCAGCGACGTGGCGTACGCCTCGTACTGCGCCACGGACCGCGCAGCATCGCGCCCGCCACGGTGCCGCGCGTACTGCCGGGCCACCCGGCGGTCCCGCATCGAGCCCAGCGCGAACGGCTCGCCCGGCGCCAGCCACCCGGCGGCGACATAGGCGGGCAGCTCCTCGCGCACGGTCCGCAGCTCGCGCTGCCGGGTCCAGATCACCAGCCAGGTCAGCAGCCCGAACGCGGGCACCATGAAGGCCGCGTACACGGCGAAGAACCCGTACTCGCCGAAGGCGGCGGAGCCGTTCCACATGGCGTGCATGCCCATGGCGAGCAGCAGTCCGAGGAGGGGCAGCAGCACGCGCCGCACGTGCTGCCGGTCGCCGGACAGGGCGGCGATGCCGAAGCCGATGCCGGTCAGGACGGTGAAGAGCGGGTGTGCGAAGGGCGACATGATCACGCGGACGAAGAAGGTCGCCGCCGTGACGGAGGCGATGCCGCTGTCGCCGGAGAGCTGGTCGGTACCGAAGGCGGTGCCGAGGTAGAGGATGTTCTCGGTGAAGGCGAAACCGGTGGCGGTGACGCCCGCTATCACCACACCGTCGACGATCCCGGTGAAGTCCCGCCGTCGGAAGAGGAACACGAGCAGGACGGCCGCGGCCTTCGCCATCTCCTCCACGACGGGCGCTATGACGGTCGCGCCGAGGGTGTCCGCATGCGACGGATCGGCCGTCGCGGTCGCTATCCATCTGGTCGCGAAGCTGTTGGCGACGATCGCTATCAGCGCCGCCGCGCAGGCGCCCCAGGCGAAGGAGAACAGCAGATTGCGCCAGGGGCCCGGCTCGACCCGGTCCAGCCAGCGGAACGCGGCGACGAGCAGCGGTACGGGCAGCACGGCGAGCCCGAGCCCGACCAGGAACCCTTCGGTGCCGGTCTGCTCACGCACCAGGGCGAGGATGACCAGCCCGGAGAGCGCGAGCAGGGTGCTGAGCGCGCCGTACCGCACCCAGCGCTTCTGCCACCAGTGCGCGTGCCGCAGTGCGCCGCCGGCGGGACCGGTGGGGTGCGTCGGGTACGGGGGACAGGTGGCCACGGCATTGACCCTAACGCCGGTGGGGGGTTGCTGTCGGTGCTGTTCTTCTCGCTGCTCCTACCGCTGTACGCGGCGGAAGAGCAGGTCGTTCACCACATGACCCTTGTCCAGTCCCTGGCCCTCGAAACGAGTCAGCGGCCGGAACGGCGGACGGGGCGCGAAACCGCCGTCGGCCCGGGTGTTCTCGAAGTCGGGGTGCGCGGTCAGCACTTCGAGCATCTGTTCGGCGTACGGCTCCCAGTCGGTGGCGCAGTGCACCAGGGCGCCGGGCTTCAGCCGGGTCGCGGCCAGGCTGAGGAACTCGGGCTGGATGAGCCGCCGCTTGTGGTGGCGCTTCTTGGGCCAGGGGTCGGGGAAGTAGACGCGCAGCCCGTCGAGGGAGTCGGGGCCGAGCATCTCGCGCAGCAGGATGATGGCGTCGCCGTTGGCCACGCGGACGTTGGTGAGCCCGTCCTGGTCGGCGAGATTGAGCAGGTTTCCCTGGCCCGGGGTGTGCACGTCGACGGCGAGGATGTTGGTGTCGGGATCGGCGGCGGCCATCTGCGCGGTCGCCTCTCCCATTCCGAACCCGATCTCCAGCACGACCGGATTCCCGTTCCCGAACAGCTCGCCGAGATCGACGACGCTCCGCCCGTCGATGTCCAGCCCCCACTTGGGCCACAGCCGCTGCAGCGCGTCCGCCTGCCCCGCGGTCACCCTGCTCCGCCGGGGCTGAAAACTCCGAATCCGCCGCTCGAAGTGCGACCCGGCCGGATCGGCCTTGGGCCCGTCCGGAAACCGCGGCTCGCCCTTGGCCCGGGTATGCCGAAGGGAGACACCGCGAACATGGCCCACGGACTCACTCCGGGTCTCGGGCTGACCGGGGGTGGCGGCGGGCTGCGGGGCTTCGGGGGCGTTGAGGGAGTCAGACACAGTGAGGTCGATTTTACGGGGAGGACGAGGGGAGGGGGCCGGGGCCACTTCTCGGGAAGGCCGCTTCTTTGGGGGCCGCTTCTCGGGAGGGCTGCTTCTCGGGGCCGAGGGGCGGCCGAGGACGGGCTCTCACCATCCCCACCCCCCACCCACCCACAGGAACGGCCCCCTCAGCGCCGTCGGCCCCCCTCGGCGCCGGTCGGCGCGTTCCAGCCCGTCCGGCGTTTGAGGACAAGGCCACTTAAGGGCCGGAGCGGGGTCTGGGGCGGCAGCCCCAGCGGGGTCGAAGGGGCGGAGCCCCTGGAGGATGGGACGGGTAGGGGCGGCGGGGGCGAGAAAAACCCGGCGTCTGCCGCAGCGCAGCGCCCCGCTCACACCCCCTCCAACACCGCCAACGCCCGCCGAGCCACCTCCCGCCCGATCGGCAGCGAAGCCGTCGCCGCAGGACTAGGCGCGTTCAGCACATGCACCGCCCGCGCCCCCTCCCGTATCAGGAAGTCATCCACCAGCCCTCCGTCCCGCAGCACCGCCTGCGCCCGCACCCCCGCAGCCGCCGGCACCAGATCATCGGACGTCACCGCGGGCAGCAACCTGCGCACCGCCACCGTGAACGCCGCCCTGGACACCGACCGCCGCAGCTCCCCGGCCCCGTACCGCCAGTGCTGCCGCGCCATGCGCCACACCCCGGGCCACGCCACCGTCGTCCCGATCTCCTGCGGCCGTACGACACCCCACCCGTACCCCTCCCGGGCCAGCGCCGGCACCGCGTTCGGCCCGATGTGCACGCCGCCGTCGATCCCGCGCGTGAGGTGCACGCCGAGGAACGGGAACGCCGGATCCGGCACCGGATACACCAGCCCCCGCACCAGCTCGGGCCGCGCCAGCGAGTAGTACTCCCCCCGGAACGGCACGATCCGCACCTCCGGCTCGTCCCCCGTCATCCGGGCCACCTCGTCGCAGTACAGCCCGGCGCAGTTCACCAGCACCCGTCCCCGCACGACGTCCCCGCGCGCGGTCCGTACGGCCACCCCCAGCCCGGCCCGCCGGTCGACGCGCTCGACCTGTGCGCCGTACCGGATCTCCGCCCCCGACGCCTCGGCGAGCTGCCGGGCGACCCCGACGAAGTCGCACACGCCCGTCGTCCCGACGTGTATCGCGGCGAGCCCGCGCACCTCGGGCTCGTACTCCGCGATCTGCGTGGCGCCCAGCTCCCGTACCGGAATGCCGTTCTCCCGCCCGCGCTGCACCAGCGCGTGCAGCCTCGGCAGCTCCTCCCGCTCCGTCGCGACGATCAGCTTGCCGGTGACGGCGTGCGCGATGCCGTACTCCGCGCAGAACTTGACCATCTCGGCGGCGCCCCGCACCGCGTACCGCGCCTTCAGCGACCCCGGCCGGTAGTAGATCCCGCTGTGGATGACCCCGCTGTTGCGCCCCGTCTGGTGCCGGGCCGGGCCCGGCTCCTTCTCCAGCACGGTCACCCGTGTCCCCGGCGCGGCACGTGTGATCGCATACGCCGTGGACAGCCCGACGATCCCACCGCCGATGACGAGCACGTCACAGTCGTAAGCGAGCGTCCGCACCTGCCCCACCTCCCGGATTCGATAATGCACTGCACCACTGACAGTCACTTCAAACGCCGGGAACTTCGGCGCCCCGACCGGGGCGCGGGGCTGTGTCGATATGCGGACGCGTAAGGACCCGGCCCTCCGAGCGGAGCGCCTACGCCGGGGCCACCAGCAGCGGCCGTGCACGTTCCCGGAGCTCGACCACCCTCGGCTCGTCGCCGTACGGCTCCAGCCGGTGCAGCAGGTCCTTCACGTACTCCGTGGTGCGCGCGGACGATATCCGCCCCGCGACCTCCACCGCCCGCACGCCCTGCTCGCATGCCGCGTCGAGATTGCCCGACTCGAGCTCGGCGACGGCCGAGACGACGAGCCGCAGCCCGTGCGAGCGCACGAACTCCTCCGTCGGCTTCGACAGCGCCTGCTCGGTGAAGCGCCGTACCTGGCGCGGTGCCTTCAGGTCCCGGTAGCACTCGGCGGCGTCCGCGGCGAAGCGGTCGTAGGAGTAGAAGCCGAGCCAGGACGGGTCGCTGTCGCCCTCCCGGGAGCGCTCCAGCCAGCCCTCCGCCGCCTTCAGCGCCCCGCCGGCCGCCTGTGCGTCACCCGCGCGTGCGTGCGCGCGTGCCTCGACCAGGCGGAAGAAGCTCATGGTGCGGGCCGTGGCCAGGCCCCGGTTGCGTTCCAGTGCGGCCTGGGCGAGGTCGACGCCCTCGTCGCCGAAGCCCCGGTAGGTCGCCTGGAGCGACATCGACGCCAGCACGTACCCGCCGAGGGGGACGTCGGCCGCCGCGCGCGCGAGCCGCAGCGCCTGGATGTAGTACCGCTGGGCCGCCTCCTGTTGCCCGGTGTCGAAGGCCATCCACCCGGCGAGCCGGGTGAGTTCGGCGCTGGCCCCGAACAGGGCGCGCCCCACCTCGTCGGAGTACGAGCCGAGCAGCAGCGGCGCCGCCTCCACCCGCAGGCACTCGGGCACCATGGACGAACGCCAGTCGCCGCCTCCGTACTTGGAGTCCCAGCGCCTGGCGTCCTCGGCGGCCTCACGCAGCTTCTGTACGTCGCTGTGGCCGACTTTGAGCGGTGCGCCGGAGCCCTCGGACGGGCTCACCTCGCGCGCGACCGAGCTGTCGGCCGGGGTTATCAGCCATCGCGAGGCAGGCGTTGCGTATGCGCTCACTGCGAACGAACCGGCCAGCGACTGCCATATGCCGCCGGAGCCGGCGCGGCGTCCGGCGAGGTCGAGACGGTACAGCTCGGTCGCCGACTTCACCGCCTGTCCGACGTCCCGGGGGAAGGCGAGGCCCACTTCGGGTGCGGGGTCCGCGTCCGCCAGGCCGATCTCGTGGAGCGGCACCGGGCGGCCCAGCTTCTGGCCGATCGCGGCGGCGATGAGGTGCGGCGCGGCACCTTGCGGCACCATGCCTTTCGACACCCAGCGCGCCACCGACGTCTTGTCGTAGCGAAGAGTCAGGCCCCGCTGAGCGCCAAGGTCGTTGACGCGTCGGGCGAGTCCTGCGTTGCTGATTCCCGCGAGGGCGAGAACGGTGCCGAGCTTTTCGTTCGGCCCGCGTTGCTCCCTGGACATGCGCCACCCCTCGACACAGACGGCTGCCGCGCTGGCATAACCACGCGGCATTCGTAAACCCAGCGTAGTTCGCCGCATCCCAAGCGTTAAGGGGCATTGTTCCGGATGGCGGGATTGTGGTCCGTACTCAAATACGCGGCATGTACGCACAGTTGTGGCGTGCTCCCGTTGTGTGGCTGTGCGCCCGTCCGTGCGCTCTTCTCCAGCCATCGGGGGAGCGGTTCCATGACTCGTGCGTGGGTCGGCCCGCTGTACTGGATCCAGCGGGCTGGGGGATTCCGCCGCCTCCATCCCCGCGGGCGGCGGAACGGTCCGGGGGGCGCACTCCGTTCCCCGGACTGCGCGCGCAACGAGCACGGCGAGTAGTGCGGAGGGCTTGCACGGAGTGTGCGCGAGCCTGTCTCCACAACGCCGATTTGGCCGAAAATCGACCCTGCCTCTGCGGGGTAATTGCGGCTCTCACCACGGAACTTGAGGGCGCGCGGGGAGTTTTTAGGGAGCGTTCAGGGGGCGCATTCGCGCCGCAGCCGCAGCTCAACCGCCTTGTCTCCCTCGCACGGATCTCTCCGTCGCACCCCCTCGGATCCCCTTGCCCTACAGGGCTGTTGTCCGGGACTCAGGGTCGCGTGCCGCCTGGCGCGCGGGCGCCCGCGCGGGCGCGATTGCCCGATCCCGAGCCGCTCCGCCGCCGCTCCGGTGCGCGTCCTTCATGGCAGCATGGTGAACCGGTTCGTACGGTGCACTGGTTGTCCACAGCCTGTGGAGGCGTCCATGCGGTGGTTGGTGGGATGGAGCAGCACCGCCGCGGTGGCCGCCGGAATCGGCTCCGCGGGGGCCACCGGAAGCGACGGCGAGACCGTGCACCCGGTGGGGTCCCAACTCCTGTGGGGCGACCCCGATCCGCTGTGGGCGGTCGGCGACTGGCGCCCCGACGAGGTGCGCGTGGTGAAGGCCGACGCGCAGAACAGGATCGCGGTCCTCGGCACCTGCGGGGCGAGCGACGAACAACTGCGCCTCGGCCTGTTCGCCGCGCGCGGAGGGGCACTTCGCCATCTGACGGCCTGGTCCGGCAGCTACACGGCCGTCGTCCAGGTCGGCCGCCGGATCACGGTCTGCGGCGACCTGGCGGGCGCGCGGCCGGTGTTCTACACCCCCTGGGCGGACGGTACGGCCTACGCGACCGCCGCGCTCCCCCTCGCCGACCTCATCGAGGCCAACCTCGACTTCGGGCACCTGGCCGCCCTGCTCGCGGCCCCCGACGTACCGGCCGCCCTGCAGGACTCCACCCCGTACGACGGCGTACGGCGCATCCCGCCGGGGCATGCGCTGATCCTGCGCGCCGGGGCACGCGAGGTCGCCGGGTACGAGCCGGTCGCCTCGCTGGCGGTCGCGGCGCCGCCGGCCGATCCGGACAGCGCGGTGGACGCCGTACGCGACGCCCTGGTGGAGGCGGTGCGCGCGCGTCTGTCCGCGCCCCGCCACGTTCCCGACATCGACCCCGGTCCGGTGCCGGGGATGGGGCCGGCCGAGCGGCGGGCCGCGCGCGGGATGCCGGTTCCGGGCATCGGCGCGGACCTGTCCGGGGGCCCGGCCTCAGGCACATTGGCGTTGCTGGCCGCCGGCCTCCCGGGCATGCCGGGCACGGTGCTGGGGCACGGCACGGGCGCGGGAGAGCGGTTGCTGGCGGTGACCTTCAACGACCTGGCGGTCGGCGGCCGCGAGTCGGAGCTGGAACGCGCCGGCGCCCTGGCGGCCAACCCCCGCCTGCACCACGTCGTGGTGGCGGGCGGCGAGCAGACACTGCCGTACGCCGACCTGGACGGCCCCCTGACGGACGAGCCCGGCCCGAGCCTGGTGACGGCGGCACGTCACCGCGCCCGCCTGGCGTCGGGCAGCGCGGACCACTTCACCGGCTACGGCGCCCGCCAGGTCCTGGACGCCCACCCCGCGCGCCTGGCCGACCTCCTGATGGACCGCAAGCGCCGCCACCTGGTCCGCCCGGTCGCGGCCCTGGCAAAGGCGGACGGCTCGGTGCTGGTCCCCGCGCGCGTGTACGGCGCGGCGCGCAAGCTGGCCCGCACGCCGTACCGGACGGGCGTGGAGACGCTGGCCGACCGGTTGCTGCACCGTCGCTTCGAAGAGCCCGGAGGCGCGGTGGGGGCATCGCTCGCCGCGCTCACCTGGGCCAGACCGGGCCCGGCGGCACGCTGGCTGACCGGCGAGGCGCTGGCAGAAGTATCGGTTCGCCTTCAGACGGCGACGAGCCGCAACGGCGTAGGCCCCGGCCAGCGCCCGGGCGATCACCGCGCGCGTGCGGCCCTGGCCCGGCAAGCCGCGGACATCCGCATCCTGGAACAGGCCGCCGAGATCCGCTCCCAGCGCCTGCACACCCCCTTCCTCGACAACCAGGTCGTCCGCGCCTGCCGCGCCCTCCCGGAGGCCCTGCGCGTCCAGCCCGGCGCCCGTGCCGCGATCCTCCGTACGGTCCTGGAGGGCGCCGGAGTGGCCGACCTCCCGCCCGGCTGGGGCGCCCCCTCCCACGCACCGGCGGCGGTGGCGGCCCGCACCGGCCTCAGAGCGGCCACGGACTCCCTGATGTCCCTCTTCGGCACACCGCTGCTGGCGCAGGCCGGCCTGGTGGAGGCCCGAGTCGTCCGCAAGGCCCTCCGCGCGGCGGCCGAGGGCGAGCCCCTCCCCCTGGACGGCCTGGCCGACCTCGTCTCCCTGGAACTCTGGCTACACCGCCTACTGGCCCGCCGAGGCACCTGCTGGACCGGCACCCCCGCCCGCCAGCGCGCGGTACCGGCGGGGATCACGCCGCAGAGGGGGGTGCTGGGGGCCGGGGCGGTGGTTCGGCGGGGGTAGTGCGGTGATTTCGGCGGGGTAGTAGGGGGCGGGGGTGGCGTGCGCGGGCGGCGCCGACGGGTGGCTTTTGTCAGTGCTGGTGCGCGCTTCTCGGCTGGTGCGGTGTGTGAGGGCGAGGTGCCATGCCATCCCGAACCCCCACCCACCCGCTGGCGGCTATACGCCACCAACGGTGCTCCTCGATGCCGGCCCGCACCCTTCAGCCCGTCCGGCGCTTGAGGACGAGGCCCGTTCAGGGCCGAAGCGGGGTCTGGGGGCGCAGCCCCCAGGGGCCCGGGGTCGAAGGGGCGGAGCCCCTTCAGGATGGGACGGGTAGGGGCGGCGGGGGCGAGAACCATCCCGTCCCGCACCCGGCCGACCACAGCGACCATGCACGCACCTCACCCGCATGCACCTCACCCGCACGCACCCCTCCTGCCCGTACGCCGCCCGCCCGCCCCCACACCCCGCCACCCCGACCCGCCCCGACAAACCGCATGCCCCCGAATCCACCCCCCCCCGCGACAATGACCAGGTGCGGTACAGAATCCTGGGCGTCACCCAGGCAGAGGACGACCAGGGCACCGTCATACCCATTGGCGGCCCCCGCCTGCGCGCCCTGCTCACAGCCCTCGCCCTACGCCCCGGCCACGTCACTACCCTCCACACCTTGATCGACGAGGTCTGGGCCGGCGACCCGCCCCAGGACGCCCCCGCCGCCCTTCAGGCCCTCATCGCCCGCCTGCGCCGCGCGCTCGGCAAGGACACCGTCACCTCCGCCCCCGGCGGCTACCGCCTCACCGCGACGAAGGACGACGTGGACCTCTTCGCCTTCGAACGCCTCGTACACGAGGGCACCGCCGCCCTGGACCGCGACGACCCGTCCACCGCCGCCCACACCCTCACCTCCGCCCTCGCCCTGTGGCGCGGCCCGGCCCTGGCCGACCTCCCCGACCGCACCACCACCGCCACCCGCCCGGAGGCCCTCCGCCTGGAGGCGACCCGAGCCCGCATCGAGGCGAACCTACGACTGGGCCGCGCCCAAGCCGCCGTACCCGAGCTGAAGGAACTGACCGCGGCACACCCGTACGACGAGCCGCTCCACGCCCTCCTCATCCGCGCCCTGCGCGACACGGCCCGCCCGGCCGACGCCCTGGCCGCCTACGAAACCGCCCGCCGCACCCTGGCAGACGGCCTCGGCACGGACCCCGGCCCGGAACTCCGCGCCCTGCACACCGAGCTGCTGGCACGACCACCGCACCGGACGACCACCAACGCGACTCCCGATACGACCACCGACGCGAGCAGAGTCCCGCAACCTGATCCCCATCTCCATCTCCATCCCCATCCCCGCCCCCGCCCCCAACCCCCCGAACGCAACGGCAACCTCCGTCCCCGCCTTACCTCTTTCGTGGGCCGGGAACTCGAACTCGACGCCATCCGTTCCGAATTGCACAGGGCCCGACTGGTCACGCTCACCGGACCGGGCGGCTCTGGAAAGACCCGCCTCGCCGAGGAGGCCGCCGCCGGCCTGCCCCAGGCATGGCTCGTCGAGCTCGCCCCGCTCGACCGGCCGGAGGCGGTGCCAGGCGCGGTGGTCAGCGCGCTCGGTCTGCGCGAGACCGTGCTCATGACCAACGAGCTGACGGCCCCGCAGGACGACCCGCTCGCCCTGCTGATCGAGTACTGCGCCCCGCGCAGCCAACTCCTGATCCTTGACAACTGCGAACATGTCATCGGCGCCGCCGCCACCCTCGCCGAGACCCTCCTCACCCGCTGCCCAGGGCTCACGATCCTCGCCACCAGCCGTGAACCCCTCGGCGTCCCCGGCGAGTTGGTGCGCCCGGTCGAGCCCCTGCTCCCCGACCAGGCGCACCGCCTCTTCACGGAGCGCGCGGCCTCCGTCCGCCCCGACGCCGACGCCGTGCTGCGCGACCGGCGCGACCAGGAGGCCGTCGCGGAGATCTGCCGTCGCCTCGACGGACTTCCGCTCGCCATCGAGCTGGCGGCGGCCCGGCTACGGCTGCTCACGCCCCGCCAGATCGCCGACCGCCTCGACGACCGCTTCCGCCTCCTGACCTCCGGAAGCCGTACGGTCCTGCCCCGCCAGCAGACCCTGCGCGCCGTCGTCGACTGGTCCTGGGAGCTGCTCGACGAGCAGGAGCGGACGGTGCTGCGCGAGGTGTCCGTCTTCGCGGGCGGCTGGGACCTCACGGCGGCGGAGTCCGTGTGCACCGGGCCGACGACCGCGGACATCGTCGGCGCGCTCGTCGACAAGTCCCTGATCGTGGCCACCCCCTGCGAGCGGGACGGCTCCGACGGCATGCGCTACCGCATGCTGGAGACCATCCACGAGTACGCCGTGGAGCGCGCCGCCGAGGCCCCCGAGCTGCGCCTCGCGGCCGTGCACCGGCACCGCGCGTGGGTGCGCGCGATGGTCGAGGAGGCCGACCCGCGTCTGCGTTCCGCCGGTCAGCTCCCGTGGATCTCCCGCCTGGAGACCGAGCTGGACAACATCCGCGCCGCCCTCGACCGCGCCCTGACGGCGGGCGACGAGCCGGACGCCACGGCCATGGTCCTGGCCATGGGCTGGTTCTGGTGGCTGCGCAACTACCGCCACGAGGGGGCGACCTGGATCGACCGGACCCTGCGACTCGGCGCCGCCCTGGACGCGCTCGGGGCACCCCCGGACACCCCTGTCGACCCGGTCGACGCCTTCCTCGCCACCCCGGAGGAGGAGCCCTGCAACCCCCACGACACCCCGCGGATGAACCTCCGCATCCTGCATATCCTGCTCAAGTCCGAAACGGAGCCGATCGACGCGCACCTGGACGAGCGGACGCGGCGCTACCTGACCCGGGTGCAGGCCTTCTTCCGGCGCGGAGGCCCGCCGGCGGCGCGCCTGCCGGGCCTCGTGTGGCCGCTGCTCGCCTTCTTCCTGAGCAGTTCGCGGGACATCAGGGCCGACATGGACGTCGCCGTCGCCAACTGCCGTGCCCACGGCGGTGACTGGGAGGTCGGCACCCTGTTGATGTTCCGTACGCACATGGTCGTCGACTCACCCGGCGACCTGACAGGTGTCGACGACGACCTCGCCGAGATGCGGGTCCTCAGCCGCCGCGTCGGCGACCGCTGGATGCGGGCCCAGGTGTGCAGCGCGGCCGGTGAGGCGGCCATGTCGCGCAGCAGCCTCGAGGAGGCCAAGGGCGAGTACGAGGAAGCGCTGCGCCTGGCCTACGAGGTGGGCGGGTACGCCGAGATTCCGTTCCTGATCGCCCGGCTCGCCGAGATCGCCTACCGCTCGGACGAGCGTACGGCCGCGCTGGCCGCGCTGGACGAGGCGAGCGCCGCGGCCGACCGCTACGGCGTGACGGACTCACGGGCGTTCGTCCTGCTGTTGCGGGCCTCCATGGCGCTGGACGACGAGGACCCGGCACGCGCGCGTGAGATGTGCGAGGCGGCTCGCGTGGAGACCGCCCGCGGTACTCCACCGCCGCAGTTCATCGCGTTGCTGAACACCGTCGATGCCCTGGTCGTGACGGCCGAGTCGGGCCCGGAGCGTGGACTGCCCCGGCTGGCCGACGCGCTGCGCCTGGCCGTGGAGAACGGATGTGCCGATGTGATCACGGCATCCATCACCGACAGCGCGGCCGATGTGCTCGGCCGCCTCGGTGACCATCCGCGCGCGGTCCGTCTGCTCGCCGCCTCGGAGCACTGGCGCCGCGGCCATCCACGCCCGCTGCCGGAGCGCACGAGCGCCGAGCGGACCGAGGCCACCGCCCGCGCCGCCCTGGGCGTCGACCGGTTCGCCGCCGAGCACACCCGGGGAGCCGCCCTCACCCAGGACGACGTCCTGCGCGACGTGGCCGAGGCCGTGCGCGCCCTGCACGACCCCGCGAAACAGGCGCCGTGAACGGCCCCACGCCGCCCTACACGCAACTGAACTTCGACTCCGCCCAGTCCGCCAGCAGCAGGTTGTCGACGGTGCCGTGCGGCTCCACCACCAGCCGTACCGTCTCGCGCCCGGCGAGGTTCACATGGACCGGCACCGCCGCGTCCCCGGCCTTGACGACCGCGGAGCGCCACAGCCGGACGCCGTCGGCGTGGACCGCGAAGGAGAACCGGCCCAGCCCCAGGTTCGTGTCGTCGACGCCGACCAGTGCCTCGTAGGCGTTGCACTCCCGGTTGAGGTCGATGGTGACGGAGGACCGGCCGTGCACGGTGACGCCGTGCGCGTACCGCGTGCCGGCGATCGACACGCCGTACCGCTGCCACACCCAACTGCTCTCGTGCAGCCGCATCTCGGGCTCGGTGCCGTCGCCGGTGAGGTCGTACGACAGCTCGCTCCACTGGTAGTCGTCCGGGGCCGGCGGCGGTGCCGGGGGCGGCGTGGGGGTGGGCGTCGGTGTCGGGGTGGGGGGCGGCGTCGGCGAAGGCGTGGGCGTCGGGCTGGGGGTGGTGCGGGGTGTGGGCGAGGGGGTCGGTGTCGGGGTCCGCTCGGGCTCCACTGCCGGCACGATCGCCGGCGGCTGCGGGGTGGGCTCCTTCTTCGGCGGCTCGGGGGTCGGCGTCTCCTCGACGATGGGGGAGGGGGCGGGGGGCTGCTTGGCGTCCGTCTGCGGGGGCGGGTTGTCGTTGCCGGCCAGCGCGAGCACGATCGCCGCCGCGACGCCCACGGCGACCACCCCGGCCGCGATACCGGCCTTCACCGGCGCGCCCAGCCCCTCGGAGGCCGCCGCACCGCCCCCGGAACTCGCCCCGCCGGAGGCACCGCCCCCCGCGGCACCGGCCCCGCCCGCAGCCCCGCCCGAGGCACCGGCTCCGCCCGCAGCTCCGCCGCTCGCCGCCGCGGCCGCCCCCGCGGCACCGGCCGCGCCCGCCCCGGCACCGCCGGCGATGAGCCCGGCCGCCTTGGCGTACCCGGCGGCGCCGAACCAGCCGATGACCGCGACCGGCACGACGGCGGGGATACCGCTGGCGACTTCCTTGATCTGGCCCGCGGCGAGGCGGCACTTGGCGCACTCCTCCAGGTGCTTGCGCAGGCCCCGTTCGGCACGGGTGCGCAGGCTGCCGCGGGCGTAGGCACCGAGCCGGTCGGCGTGGCGGGCGCACTCCTCGTCGCCGGCGAGGCTGGCGCTGACATGGGCCTGGAGGTAGGCCTGCTTGAGTCCCTCGCGGGCGCGGCTGGCGAGCACGCGCGTGCCGTTGGCGTCGAGCCCGAAGAGGGTGGCGACCTCGCTGGGCGACTCGTCCTCGACCTCGGTGTGCCACAGCACGGCCTGCCAGCGCTCCGGCAGCGAGCGAAAGGCCTGCATGGCCATGGACTGCTCGGCCTCGTGCATCGCCCGCACGTCGGCGCCCAGGTCCAATGTGTCGTCGTCGGAGACCTCGGCCACCCGAGTGGACTGCGCGGCGAACACCGCGAAGTCGTCGACGAGCTGCTCGCGCCGCATCGACTTCGTCCAGTCCGCGGCGGCCCGCCGGATCGAGGTGAGCAGATAGGCGCGTACGGCGTGCTCGGGGCCGGAACCGCCGCGCACCGCCTGGAGCATGCGGGCGAAGACCTCGGCGGTGAGGTCGTCCGCGGTGTGGGGGTCGCGGCAGCAGGTGCGCGCGTACCGGCGCACCGCCTCCGCGTGGCGCCGGTACAGCTCCTCGTAGGCGCTGTCGTCGCCGGAGCGCATCCGGCCGATCAGATCGGCGTCCGACGGGGGCAGCTCGCGCGGCGGTGGCAGCACGCCGTCCTCGCGCCGGTCGCGCTGTGCCGGGACGCTGCCCTCGGCACCGCCGCGCGGCCGGCGGCCCGGGGGACGTTTCTCCACCGGATCGCCGCCCGGTGGCAGATCCGCGCGCCCGCCCTGACTCGGCACCTGAGGAGTCGCCGAGTCACCGTCGCCGCGCGACTCGTCCCACCCGTCAACGCTCATCGCGGAAAGCCCCCGCCGCCAGCTCTACCAGTCCCGGACACCGGGTCAGGGTGCCACATCGGCTTTTGGTCAGGACCCACCCGTAAGGACATCCACCCGTCCGTGGGGACTTCCCGCCGTGCCAGTACTAGGCCTCGCCCGTACGGGGAAGGCTCAAACGACCCTTGCCGGGCGGGCATTGGGCAACGCGGGCGAAATGCCCGGCTTGTTCCGCGAGGGTGCTCGAGGCGAGGGCGGCGCGGCACCCCGCCTCTCGGTCACCCCTTCGACGTCAAGATCGCAGAGCCGGTCGGCTCACGCCTGAGGGCGCGACCGCAAGCCTTCCAGCAGGATGTCCAGCAGCCGCGCCGAGGCCGCCGCCTGCTGCGCCGCGTCCGGCAGCGAGGGCGCCGCCGTGGCGATCACCAGCAGGACGTCCGACACCGAGACGTCGGCCCGCAGCTCACCCGCCGCGCGCGCCCGCTCCACGAGCTGGCCCACCACGTCGAGCAGCGCCGCCGCCCCCGCGTCGTCCACCGAGCCGGCCGCGACCGCCGCCGACTGCTCGGGCACAAGGCGCAGCTCACCGGTGCCGGGCTGGATCCGCTGCTGCGGCACCCGGGCCTCGTCGAGCACGGCACCGTCCTCCGTGACCCCGACCCGCAGCACCTGCGGCGGCAGCAGCCGGCCCGCGCCCGAGGCCACCGACGTGCGCAGGAAGCGCGACAGCGCCGACCACGGCTCGTCCTCCTGGCCGAGCGCCGCACGCGCCTGGTCGGTCAGCCGGGAGGTCTCCTCCTCGGCTATCCGCCGCACCAGGACGTCCTTGCTCGGGAAGCGCCGGTACACCGTCCCGACGCCGACCCGCGCGCGCCGCGCCACGTCCTCCATCGGCGCGCCGTACCCCAGCTCGCCGAAGACCTCGCGCGCCGCACGCAGCACGTGCTCCAGATTGCGCTGTGCGTCCACGCGCAGCGGCGTCGTACGCGGGCCGTTCCCGCGTCCGTTGCCCGCAGCCGCGCTCATCGTGCCGCCCACCGTCCCGCCGCCCGGTGCGATGGCGGACGCGGAAGACCATCGAGAATCCTGAACATGCATAAGCGATCCCCCGGTAATGACGTCTCCCCCCGGAGACTCTCCCCGTCATTGCAAAGCCGGAGCGTCGCGGAACAAGCCCGGACTACGAGCCCGTTCTGTGTGACTCGCGGACCCGAAGAGCGCATCCCCCTACACCCCGTCGACACACGAACATAGTTGAGCGAGGGTCAATTCAGAAGGGGCAGGTTCCGCACGGAGCGCCCCTCGATCGGAGTACGGGTCGTTTACGTCCTGATTGCGCCACCTGCGATCCCCCGGCGCACACCCATTGACCTGCGAGGTTTCCGCACACTCCGGCAATCCGGCCAAATCGCGGCGCCGTCGATCTCCGGTCACACAAATGGTCGAGCCTGTGGACAAACGCAAGCGCCGGGTGCGTCATGGGATGGTGAAGGAACGTGCGCGCATTCTCGTTGTCGGCGGCGGCTACGTCGGGATGTACACGGCCCTGCGTCTCCAGCGGAGGCTGAAACCGGAACTCGGCCGGGGCGAGGCCGAGATCACCGTGGTCACTCCCGACCCTTACATGACGTATCAGCCGTTCCTCCCCGAAGCGGCCGCCGGTTCCATCTCGCCACGCCATGTGGTCGTACCGCTGCGCCGCGTCCTGCCCGGGTGCCGGGTCATCATCGGCGAGGCCACCGCCATCGACCACGCCAAGCGCACGGCCACCCTCACCACCCTCGCCACGGCGGAGGAGGGCACCGGCACCGAACAGCTCTCGTACGACGAACTCGTCCTCGCCCCCGGCTCCGTCTCGCGCACCCTGCCCATCCCCGGCCTCGCCGAGCACGGCATCGGCTTCAAGACCGTCGAAGAGGCCATCGGCCTGCGCAACCACGTCATCGAGCAGATGGACATCGCCTCCTCCACCCGCGACCCCGCGATCCGCGACGCGGCCCTCACCTTCGTCTTCGTGGGCGGCGGCTACGCGGGCGTGGAGGCGCTCGGCGAGCTCGAGGACATGGCCCGCTACGCCACGCGCTACTACCACAACGTCCGCCCCGAGGACATGAAGTGGATCCTGGTCGAGGCCTCCGACCGCATCCTGCCCGAGGTCGGCGAGGACATGGGCCGCTACACCGTCACCGAGCTGCGCCGCCGCAACATCGACGTACGCCTGCACACCCGCCTGGAGTCCTGCGCCGACCGGGTGGCCGTCCTCAGCGACGGAGCCCGCTTCCCCACCCGTACGGTCGTCTGGACGGCCGGCGTCAAACCCCACCCGGTCCTCGCCGCGAGCGACCTGCCACTTAATGCGCGCGGCAGGCTCAAGTGCACCGCCGAGCTGACGGTCGACGGCACCACGCACGCGTGGGCGGCGGGAGACGCCGCAGCCGTCCCCGACGTCACCGCGCCCGAGCCCGGCACCGAGTGCGCCCCCAACGCCCAGCACGCCCTGCGCCAGGCGAAGGTCCTCGGCGACAACATCGCCCACACCCTGCGCGGCGAGCCCTTGGAGACGTACGCCCACAAGTACGCGGGCTCGGTCGCCTCCCTCGGCTTCCACAAGGGCGTCGCACAGGTCTACGGACGCAAGCTGAAGGGCTACCCTGCCTGGTTCATGCATCGCGTCTACCACCTCAGCAGGGTGCCGACCTTCAACCGAAAGGCCCGTGTCCTGGCCGAATGGACACTGTCGGGGCTCTTCAAGAGGGAGATCGTCTCCCTCGGATCGCTCGAACATCCCCGAGCGGAGTTCGAACTCGCGGCCGGTGGAAAGCCTCCCCTCAACCAGGGAGACGACACGAAGGGGTCGTCCTGACCGGACCCAGGAACTCCACCGACAGGGCAGGCGTCTGACGGGTGTCGGCCAGGTCGGCCGCACTGCAAGACTGATCCCCGAACCGATCCCGACCCCACGAGGCTCTTCCCACAGTGCTGCAATCCCGGGGTGCCACCCCGCAGACCCCCGGCCGGGTCCGGAGCTGGCCGAAGACGACGACACGAGGCAAGGATTCGTGAACTTCACGCGCTGGAGCGCCCGGCTCCCCGGAACGCAGCGCCGCGCCGCAGCGCGGACCGAGACCACGGCGGCCGCCACCCAGGACCGCCGAGGGGAGAGTGCGAACTCCGTCCCCGCGGCCCGCGTAGAACAACTCACCGACGAGGCGGGACCGATCCCCGCCGTGGACGAACTGCCGGTCCGCGAGGTCCTCGACCGGGTCCCGGCGCTGGTCGCCCTCGTCCACGGCACCGACCACCGCCTCGCCTACGTCAACGACGCCTACGCGACGGCGTTCGGCGTACGCCCCCCGGGCGAACCCGCGCGCGAGGCCCTCCCCGAACTGGCCGAACTGGGCCTGCTCCCGCTCCTCGACCAGGTCCTGCGCAGCGGCAAGCCCCGCACCCTGAAGTCCCGCAAGGCGCTCGACGGCCGCTCCTACACGTTCACCTGCACCCCCGTGACCGACGGCGACGGCGGCGTCCTCATCTTCGCCACCGACGTCACCGACCACGCCGAGGCCGCCGAGCGCCTGCGCGCCAGCGAACGCCGCCAGCGCGAAACGGCCGTCACCCTTCAGCGCTCCCTCCTGCCCCAGGAGCTCGAGGAACCCGACGACCTGCGCATCGCCGCCACCTATCACCCCGGCGGCACCGAGGCCGCGGTCGGCGGCGACTGGTACGACGTGATCACCCTGGGCGGCGGCCGCACCGCCCTGGTGATCGGCGACGTCATGGGCAGAGGAGTGCGGGCGGCGGCCGTGATGGGCCAACTGCGCACGGCGGTCAGGGCCTACGCCCGCCTGGACCTCCCCCCGCACGAGGTGTTGCAGCTCCTGGACGGCCTGGCCACGGAGATCGACGCCAACCAGATCGCCACCTGCGTCTACGCCGTCCACGACCCGAACGAGGGCAGCCTGGTGTACGCCTCCGCCGGCCACCTCCCGATCCTGGTCCGCGACGAGCACGGCGAGGTCCACCGCGCCGACGAACCCACCGGCCCGCCCCTGGGCACCGGCGGCTGGATGCACGCCTCCGGCTCCATCGCCCTCGCCCCCGGCTCCACGGCGGTCCTCTACACCGACGGCCTGGTCGAACGCCGCGACGAGGACCTGGACGAGGGAATCGCCGCCCTCGAACGCGCCCTCGCCGGCGCCACCGGCACCCCCCAGGTCATCTGCGACCGCCTGGTCCGCACCGCAGGCGTCACCGCCGACCACGACGACGACGTGGCGGTCCTGGTCCTCCAGCACCCCGCCCGCACCGGCCCCGACAGCGACCTCTTCCGCAACGCGGCCCTGGAACTCCTGGGCGGCGTGGAAGCGGCGCCACGCGCGCGAGCCTTCGCCTCCGGAGTCCTCACCAGCTGGCGCTTCCCCACAGACCTCCACGACCTGGGCGTACTGGCCGCCAGCGAACTGGTCGCCAACTCCCTCCAGCACGGCACCCCACCCATGCGGCTGCGCCTGCGCCGCACCGACCGCCGCCTGATCGTCGAGGTCACCGACGGAGACGACCACCTCCCCCGCCGCCGCCGAGCAGAACCGGCCGACGAGTCGGGCAGAGGCATCGCCATCGTCGCCACCATCGCCTCGTCATGGGGCTCCCGCAGAACCCCGGGCGGCGGCAAGGCGGTGTGGTGCGAGTTCGCGTTGCCGCGGGCGACGACCTGACGAGCCCGAAGCCCCGCGCCCCAGGCCGCCACATCGACTCGGGCACTTGCGTTCCTGGCCGACGAGCAGCGCTGATCCCCGCAGCGGTTCTTCACCTTTCAAGTACCGTAGGAGGCCTCACACTTGGCAATGCGCCGGAGCCGCCGGTGCACCGCTCGTCCGGACGAGCGGAGTGAACAAGGCCTACCGCTCCGCGGCCGAGACCGTCTGGGCCGCGCGGGAGGTGGACTTCACCGCCCGGGCGGGGGAGTTCGTGTGCGTCTACGGCGCCAGCGGCTCCGGCAAGTCGACACTGCTGAACATGCTCGCCGGCCTGGATCTCGCCGACTCCGGTGAGATCCGGGTCGGCGGCGTCGACGTGAGCACGGCCGGCGAGGCGCAGCGCGCGGAACTGCGGCTGCGCACCGTCGGAGTCGTGTTCCAGGACCACAACCTCATCGAGGAGTTCACCGCCGCGGAGAACGTCGCGCTGCCCCTGGAGGCATGCGGCGTCCCCGTCGCCGAGGCCCGGGAACAGGCGCTGGCACAACTCGCCCGCGTCGGCCTGGCCGGGCTTGAGGACCGGCTGCCGTGGCAGTTGTCCGGCGGCCAGCGGCAGCGGGTGGGCGTCGCCCGGGCGCTGACCGGACAGCGGTCGGTGCTGCTGGCGGACGAGCCGACCGGCGCGCTGGACTCGGCGGCCACACGAGAACTGTTCGAGCTGTTCCGGAAGCTGTGCGACGACGGCGTACTGGCCGTGATCTGCTCGCACGACCCGCGCTGCCGCGACTTCGCCGACACGGTCTACGAGGTCGTCGACGGCCGCCTGGAACCCCGCTCGTGAACGACGCGGAGACGACACGGGGGCACCGGGCCGCATGACGCACGACCGGGCGACACACGACGGCACCTCATCCGACGGCACGACGCACGGCCGTATGACGTTCACCGGCCAGGTCCGCCTGGCCCTCCGGCTCGCCCGGCGGCTGGCCCGCTCGCGGCCACTGGCCCGGTCGGTGGCGATCGTGTTCGTCGCCGCGCTGCTGGTGATGGCCATGTTCGTGACCCTGCGCACGCTGTCCCTGTCCGGCGAACAGGTCGCCGACAACGAAATGGGCCGCTTCGGAGCCAAGGTCGGCTACGGCAGCGGAGTGTCCCTGGCGCCGGGCGACGACACGTTCCTCACCGACCTCGGGGCCCGGGTGCGCCAGGCCGGTGTCCCCGACGCCGAGGTCGTGCTCAGCGCGACCGACGTCCAGCTCAACATCGCGCCGGCCCGCAACGTGACGGCACTGGAGAGCGACTGGACCACCCGGCCGTACCCCGAGCGGTACGACCTGCTCTCGGGCCGCTGGCCGAGCCGCCCCGGCGAGGTGGCCATCACCGAACCGGACGACGTGCGCACGCCGGTGGGCCGGACCCTCACGGTCCTCGGCGACGTACGGCTCAAGGTCGTCGGCACCGTCGACGACCGCGCCGCGGACACCACCAACCTGCTGCTCGCACCGGGCACCTGGGCCGGGCTCGACCCCGCCCTGAGCGCCGGATTCCCGGTGCTGACCGCGCAGATGGACGTGATGTGGCCGGGGCAGCGGCAGCAGGCGGTCGTCGACGCCTTCACCGCGGCCGCACGCACCTGGGCGCAGGACAAGCAGGACAGCGCGGATGCCGCCGCCCTCAGACAGGAGGCGCAGAACGCCGTGGCCGCCACCCTGGTCACCAGGGACCAACTGATCGCACGCCCCCAGAAGACCTGGATCGAGAGGACTCCCGCCGGCTACACCGTCCCCTCACTCCTGGTGCCGACGGCCGCCGTCGCCCTGGTGTTCGGACTCAACGGCCGCCGCTTCAGGCGCACCGCGGCCTCCCTGACCTCCGTGGGCTTCTCCCGTACGACCGCCGCGGCCGGCCCCGCCCTGGCCGCGCTGGCCTGGTCACTGGCCGCGGCGGCCCGCGGAGCCGTGGCCGGCGTCGCCGTCGGCATCGTCGCCCGTCTGCTGATCTCCCGCCTGCGCGACCGCCCCGCGGGTCCCGTCGACGACCTCGCCACGCCCGCGCTGCGCCTGCTCGCCGTAGTCCTCGTGACCGGCTTGGTCGCCGCGGCGGTGCTCGCCCGCACCCAGCGCGACGGATCCACCCGCCCGCAACCGGAGGACGACAGCGCGCCACGCACCGAGCGCCCCTCCGCTCGCCGCGCCCGCGACGCACGGCACCTGCTGGCCGTCGCCGCCTGGTGCGTCACGGCCGTGTACGCCACCCGGCTCGACTCGCCCCCTCAGGCCATGGTCCTGACCGGCATCCTGATCACCGCCGTCCTGCTGATCGTCCCCGAGGTGTTCTCCGCCGTGCTCAGGCTGCTGCCCGAGGGCGGACCCCGCCGCCGACTCGTACGCCGCCGGCTCGCTGCCGACCGGGCCAGGGCCTGTACCGCCCTGGCCGTACTCACCGTGCTCTTCGGAGCCTCGCTGGGCTATGTCACCCTCCTGGACACCCTGATCCGCACAGCCGAGAAGCAGTCGTACCCCGCGGTGCTCCCCGGACAGGTCCTGCTGGCCGGCCACCAGAGCGACACCTTCCCGCCCGGCGAGGCACCGCTTCGCGCGGTCGACAGCTCCGGCACCCTCGACGGCCTGCCCCGCACCGAGGCGCGCTACCTGAGGGCCGGCGACTCCGACAACCCCCGCATGGCCGTCCGGGAGGGCAACGACGGCAGCCTGCTCGCCGCGGACAGCCCCCGTGATGTCGAACGCCTGATCGGCCGGCGGCTCGACCCCGAACAGACCTCGGTACTGCGCGAGGGCGGCCTGCTGGTCTGGTCGCACGCCCATGACGCGCCCACCGGGAAAGACGCACGCCTGCGCCTCGTCGTCCGCGAGAGCGACAAGCCCCTCGGCCGTACCTCCCAGCTTCCCGCCACCGCCGTGGACGTGGCCCCGGCCCAGTGGCGCACCGGCTCCGACGGCATCACGCTGCGCGCGACCGCGAGCGCCCTCGACCTGCCGATCCAGCCGCACGGCCCGGTCATGGTCACCGGTGTCCCCGACGCCAAGGCCCGCGCCGTGCAGCAGACCGTCGTCGACGCCGGCATGGACGCCGGAGCCCTCCTGATCCACGTCGAGCCGGACGACCCGGTGCCCCCGGCGGCGCTCCTGGCCACCGCGGCCGGCCTGGTGTTCCTGGCCCTCGCCGCCGTACTGGCCCACCCGCAGCCAGACCCGCATCCTGCGCCGCTATCTCGCCCGGCTGATCGCCGTCGGCATCCCCCCGCGGTGGGCCCGCCAGGTCCTGCTCAGCCAGCACGCCGTCCTCATCGCGGTGAGCAGCCTGCTCGGCCTGATCATCGCCGTCATCCCCAGCGTGGTGCTCGCCGCCCGGATCTCCGGTTTCGTCCTGAGCGTCCCGTGGTGGCAGCTCGCGGTACTCGCCGCGGCGATCTACCTGGCCGCAGCCCTGGCCGCCGCCCACTCGGCCCACCGGCTCCGGGTCACGGAGGCGCGGGGCGCGTGACCGGGGCTCACGCGGTGGACGAGGCCCCGGGAACACGGGCCGGAGAGCCGGAGCCGCCCTGTGCCACCACCCGACTCTTCGCCAGCCACGGCTGATCCTGCACGGCACTGAGCCGACGCCCCAACCGCAGCGCGAGCCACGTGATCCCCAACGAGAACACCAAGAACGTCACGACATACGGCCCATGCAGCGACGCCCCCATGGGCCCACCCACCGCCGGTCCCACCGCCAACGCAAGCTGCTTCACCAGGGCGAACGCGGAGTTGTACTGGCCGGCCATCCCCTCCGGCGCCAAATCCGCCACCAGCGGAGCAACCGTCGGCGACAACATCGCCTCCCCCAGCCCGAACAGCGCATACGTGGAGATGAAGGCCGCCGTGGCCATCTCCTGACTCCCGTGCCCGAGCCCGGCGTACCCCGCCGCAACCCAGGCCACGGCCCAGATCAACCCCACAGCCGCGATCACTCGCGACCGCCTCCGCCGCTCGACGAACTTCAGCACGGCGAACTGCGCCACCACGATCACCGCGGTGTTGGCAGCCAACGCGGTCCCCAGCGCCGACGTCGACACCCCGGCCGCCTCGACCCCGTACGCACTCAACCCCGACTCGAACTGCCCGTAGCAGGCGAAGAACAGCACGAAGCCCAGCACACACAGCCGCACCATCGCCCGGTTCCCGAGCAACTGCCGCCAGCTCCCCTGCGCGGACACACTCCCCGGCGCCCCGTCCACCCGCGGTGCCCGCGGCATCCGCACCGTCGACATCACCACGACGAGCAGTAGGAACATCGCCGCCTCGATCGCGAACAGCACAGTGAACGACGAGACACTCGAGGTGTCGACGAGATGCCCACCGATCAGCCCGCCGACCCCCAGCCCCAGGTTCTGCAGAAAGAACTGCATCGCGAACGCCCGAGACCGCGTCCGGGCAGTCGAGCAGTCCACGATCATCGTCGCGAGCGCCGGCTGCATCACGGCCTGCCCCGCCCCGAGCGCGGCCGCCGACAGCAGTACGGCCGCCGCACTCCCCGCGAGCCCCAGGCTCAGCGCCCCCAGCGCGGCGGTGACCAAGGCGGCGAGCAGCACCGGCAGCGGGCCACGCCGGACGATCGCCCGCCCGGCGAACGGCAGCACGACCAGCGCGGCCACGGCGAAGACGGCAAGGACGAGCCCCGCCGTCATGGCACCCAGCCCCCGCACCTGCGCCACATAGACGTACAGATAGGGGACGGTGAAACCGAGCCCGAACGCGCTGAGTGCATTGCCCACGTGGATCCGGCGCATCGCTGCGCCCATCGCCCTGGTCACGTTCACCTCTCTCGATGTAACTCTGAAGACTTCAAACCTAAACTTCGAAGGTAAACAGTACACCTCGAAGGACTTCGACACCAAGCAGGCCCGTGCCATACTCGGCCCATGGGCGACACCCCCGACGTCGGCGAACCGACCCTCGAAGAACAGATCGCCGCCTACCAGCGCGAGTTCCAGGACCTCGACCCCCAGGTCGAGCAGATCGTCTCGGCGCTGTCCCGCCTGAACCGCCGTATGAACGTCGCCTACGGCCGCCAGACCTCCGCCCTGGGCATCAGCAACGCCGAGTGGGAGGTCCTCAAGGCCCTCGTCCTGTCCGGCGCCCCCTACCGCATGGGCCCCAGCGACCTCGCCAAGCGCCTCGGCCTCACCCCGGCCGCGATGACCCACCGCATCGACCGCATGGTCGCCGAAGGTCTGGTCACCCGGGAGCGCGACGAGTCCAACCGCGTCCGCGTCATCGTGGAGCTGACCCGCGAGGGCCGCGAGAAGTGGCTGGAGGCGATGCGGCTCGCGTCGGTCTTCGAGGAGGACCTCCTCCAGGACCTCTCGGCGCAGGAGCGCACCAACCTCGGCGACGTCCTCACCCGCCTGCTCCGCAGGGTCGAGCACGCCCAGCCGGACGCCGGCGGCCGCCTCAGCGACCTGGACTGACCTGGACTGACGTGGGGCGCGGCGCCCGCCGCAAAAGATCTTGACAGGAGATCCTTGACAGCCCCCTGCCCGATCCGTAAAGTTCTTCGGGTTGCCGCGGAGCCGTAACGGTTCTGCGACAGCACCTCCCGCCGCGAGAGCGGCACCCAAACCACCAGCACGATCTCCCATCCGGGTCGATTTCGGCGTGCCCGAATTCAATTCGAATTGGGACTCGGCGGCTCGATTGGGAATCGCCGAGAGAATCCGCTAAGGTTTGAGACGTCGGAACGGCCCAACGGCCGCGAAGGCAAACCCCGCTGACTGGGGATCGGATCGGAAAAGGATCTGATAGAGTCGGAAACGCAAGATCGAAGGGAAGCCCGGAGGAAAGCCCGAGAGGGTGAGTACAAAGGAAGCGTCCGTTCCTTGAGAACTCAACAGCGTGC
>NZ_JBNGGG010000052.1:0-90985 GCF_049974585.1 Streptomyces sp. UG1
TCGTCGGGGGGGGGCCCGGCCGCGGGGGGGGGGCCCCCCCCCCCCGGGGGGGGGGGGGGGGGGGGTGGGGGGGGGGGGCGGGGGCGCCCCCCCCCCCCCCCCCCACCACCCGTCACAGAATCTTGCGCTGGACCATGATCGAGAGCACCAGCGCGCCGGGCAGCAGGGGGACCCAGACCGTCAGGACGCGGTAGCCGATGACGGTGGCCGCGGCCAGGCCCGTCGGGGCGCCGAAGGTGACCATCGTGAACACCAGGGCCGCGTCGACGGGGCCGATGCCGCCCGGGGCGGGGACGGCGCCCACGGCCGTGCTGGCGAGGAGGAGTGCCAGGGTCACCTGCGTCCAGGTCAGCGGCAGGCCGAGCGCGAAGCCGACCGAGGCGATCACGCTCGCCTGGAGCAGCGGGGTGGCGGCGGCCCCGCCCCACAGGGCGAGGGCCCGGCCGGGCCGGGTGTGCAGGATCCGGGCGTCGGTCAGGGCGGTGCGCACGAAGTCGAGAAGGGGGCGGCGCAGCGGCCGTACGGTCGTCACGAGTACGACCGTCGCCCCGAGGGCCGTCACCAGGCCCGCGGCCACCAGCAGCAGCGTCCGCCGGTCCGGGACCAGCTCGCCCAGGTGCAGCAGCTCCGGGAAGGCGATGAGGAAGCCGAGCAGTACCGCCGTCTTCGCGACCGGCTTGACCAGCGAGTACAGGGCGAGCGAGGCGGTGCCCCGGGCCAGGGGTACGCCCTGGCCCTGCAGGAAGCGCAGGGTGACGGCGTGGGCGCCGATGCTCGCCGGCAGCACATGGTTGGCGGCGCCGGCGGCGAACTGCGACGCGAGCAGCAGGCCCGGCGGAAGCCGGTCCGGGATCGCCCCCTGGCGCACGAGCGCGGCGGCGACCCAGCCCATGCACGTGAAGAACAGGCCGGACAGCAGCCACCAGGGATCGGCGGAGCCGAGCCGCGCGGCACCGTCGCGCACGGTGTGCCAGTCGGCCACCGCCCACGCCCCGATGGGGGAGGGGGATGGGGATGGGGTGTGAGCGGCGGGGGCGGGGTGGGTGGGCAGCGGTCCGGGGAGATCGCTGAGCGGGAGCGAGGACACGGCGCGGTCGTCCTTCCGCGTCGCACCGCGCGGACGCGGGGCGCACTGCTAGAGGGCGAGAGCGGGAGGGGGACGACGGAAACGTGCCCGGTCGGCATGACGTGGCGGTGTCCGGGAGCCGACGGGGTGTCGGCGGATGAGCGACGCGAGCGGGGACTGCTGTCCGCTGAGCGCATGGAGGGGCGGGCGAGGCACGCGTCCGTCCCCACCCTCACGCGCAACCGGGGACACCTGCCCGCGGTGAGCTTGGAGGGGCGCGTCCGTCCGCGCCCCCTGCTCACCGCATCCAGTGCCCTCCGGTGCTCCACCCCAGGAAGCGGCGTGCCTCGCTACATGGGCGGGGTGACGGGACGTCTCCGCCCGAGCCGTCAGCCGGCACACGGCGGCGAAGCAGCGGTGCGCCAGGTCGGCCCAGGTCGGCCCAGCCGGGCCGCGGCGCGATGCCCGCCCGGTGGACCAGCGGCGAGGTCCGGGGGCTGTGCGAGCGGGTCGGCGCGGCGCCGGTCTCGGCGATCGCCATGTCGCGGATCGCCCCGTAGCCAATGCCGTAGTAGCGCTCGTACAGCGTGCCGTCCCGCAGCTCGCCCGCGATCCGTGCCGGGCAGGATCGTGCCCGGGAAGGCCTGCACCGCCGGCTCGCCCAGGCCGGCGTCCTCGGGGATCAGCGCGGTCGTGAAGGCCTTGGCGAGCTGGGCCGCCGCGTGGGACGGGCTCGCGGTGCGGGGCTGCTGCTCAGCGTTGTCGCTCATGTGCCGACGTGGCAGGCACGCCGACGGAGGCCGACGCCAGACGTCACTGTGCAGGCCGTACAACAGGGTTTCCGGAGGCGACGGACGACGAGCCCCGCTGAATCAGTCATCCACAGAGAGGTTGACTTACGGCTGATCGAGCCAGAGCATTGCCGGGGTGAGCCACTTCGAGCACACGTCCCCCCGGTCGGCCGCACTCCCGCTCTACCTCGACGAAGCCGCCCACCGCTGCCTCGTCGCCGGATTCGACGGTGCCACGAGCGTGCCGGACACGCTCAAGGAGCTCGTCGACCGCGGCCTCGGCGGGGTCATCCTCTTCACGCGCAACATACGGGACGCGGACCAGGTGCGCCGTCTCACGGACGAGCTGCGCGCGATACGCCCCGACCTCCTCGTCGCCATCGACAACGAGGGCGGCGGCATCGGCCACCTGGTCGCCGCCGGCGCCCCGGAGGTGCCCGGCGCCTACGCCCTCGGCGTCGTCGACGACCCGAACCTCACCGCCCGCTGCGCCGACGCGCTCGCCGCCCACCTCGCCGGCCTCGGCATCACCGCCTCCTACGCGCCCGTCGCCGACCTCCAGCACCGGCCGGACAACCCGATCGTGCGCACCCGCTCCTTCGGCGCCGACCCCGCGCTCGCCGCCCGCCATCTGCGCGCCTGGATCACCGCGACCGAAGCCCGCGGCGTCGCGTCCTGCGCCAAGCACTACCCCGGCCACGGCGGAACCGTCGCCGACAGTCACCACGGCGTCGCGGTCGACCCGCGGCCGTACGACGAACTCCTCGTCGATCTCGAACCCTTCCGCGCGGCCATCGCCGCGGGTGTTCCGATGCTGATGAGCGCCCATGTCGTCTTCCCGGCGCTGGACCCCAACCGCCCGGCCACCCTCAGCCGCCGCATCCTGGGCGATCTGCTCCGTCACGACCTCGGCTTCGACGGTGTCCTCGTCAGCGACGCGCTGGAGATGAGGGCCATCGCCGAGCGGTACGGGGAGGCGGCGGGGGCGCGTATCGCGCTCGCCGCCGGTGCGGATCAGGTGATCGTCGCCGTGGGGGACCTGAACGTCACCCTCGACTGCCGGGACGCCGTGCTCGACGCGCTGCGCAGCGGTGTGCTGCCGGTGGAGCGGGTCGAGGAGGCGGCGGGGCGGGTGCGGCGGCTGGCCGAGCGCTACGCGACGCCGCCCGCCGCGGACGTCGCCGACCGGAACACCGGCGCCGGGCTCGAAGCCGCTCGCCGCGCCGTACGCGGCCGGGGCGTGCCGTCCGCCGTGCGCGGGGCGCATGTCGTCGACCTGTTCCCGCCGCCGCATCCCGCGCTCAATTGGGGCGGCGAGGACCTGCTCACCGAGGTGCGCGCGGTCGACCCCACGGCGACGGGTACGGCGGTGACGGGGGAGTGCGCAGACCCGGACGCCCTCGTCGAGGGGATCGTGCGCCGCTGCGGCGCCGCCCCGCTGGTCGTGGCCACCTGCGACGCGGCGCTGCACCCCTGGCAGGCGCTGCTGCGGGACGCCCTGCTGGGACGGCGGCCGGACGCGGTACGGGTGGACACGGGGCTGCCGGAGGGCGGCGCGCTGTGCTCGTACGGGCGGGGGCGGGTCAATCTGCGGGCGGTGGCCGAGGTGCTGGCTGGCGTCTGAGCCGGGCGGCACGGTGCGGTAGCCGCTGAGCGTGCGGGTCGTGCCGCGCGGTCAGGCCGGCCGTACGACCTCCTTGATCCCCCGCGCCGCCAAATGCTCCGCGTCCTGCGCCTGGGCGGCCAGGACCACCGCCGGTCGGATTCCTTGCGTCCGCAGCCGCATCCACGCCTCGAAGTACGCGCCGCCGGGGCCCGACACCGACCGCGTGCCCGGTGTGCAGTCCAGGAGCAGGGCGGTGGCGCGGGGCTCGGGTGGGTGGGGCTGTTCGCGCAGGTCGGCGACGGTCTCGGCCAGCGCCTCGGCGATCGGCTTCGCGCGGCCCGTCGAGTCGAACAGGCCCAGCGTGTACTCCAGCTCCGGGAAGTCGGCCAGCGACCGGTCCACGTCGTGCGAGCACCACCAGGTCACGCCCCACAGCCCCGTGCACCCGGCCGCGTTGCGTACGGTCGCGCGCGCGAAGTCGGGGGCGTCGGCGGCCGGGATGTGCGGTTCGGGGGCGCCGGTCTCCTGGACCCAGACCGGGCGTGCCGGGTCGGTGGCGTACGCCTTGGCCAGCTCGACGCCGTACTCGGCCAGATGCCGGACCTGCGGTGAACGGGGGCCATAGCGGCGGGCGCAGTCGGCGGAGAACACCCAGGGGTGAACGGCCGTCAGATCGCCCTTGCGGGCCGACGCCTCGGGCGTGAAGGGGTGGTCGTCGCCGTACCAGGCGGCGTCGTAGGCGGAGTGCGTGACCAGGCCGCCGCCGGTGCCGAGGCCGTCGCGGGCCGCGGCCAGCAGGGTGTCGAGGTAGTGGTCGACCTCGTCGGCCGTCACCGGGTTGTGCTCGACCAGGTTGTTGAGCTCGTTGCCGAGCTGGAGGCCGAGGAGGTGAGGGCGGCCGGCGAGGGCGCGGCCGAGGGTGCGCAGGAGGGCGGCCTGGGCGTCGATGGCCTCCGGGTCGGTGAACACGTTGCGGTGGTGCCAGCTGCGGGTCCACTCCGGGTAGAAGTCGAAACTGGACAGGTGGCCCTGCACGCCGTCCACCATGACGTCGAGACCCGCCTCGCCGGCCAGGTCGACGAGGTGTGCGAGCTGGTCGACGGCGGCGGGGCGGACCAGGGTGCGGTTGGGCTGGAGCAGCGGCCAGAGGTGGAAGACACGGACGTGGTCGAAGCCGAGGGCGGCGATCGCGTCGAGGTCCGCACGCGCGCGTGCCGGGTCGAAGTCGTGCCAGGAGTGGAACCAGCCCTGACGGGGCGTGTAGTTGACGCCGAAGCGCAGCGTACGGATGGGATCCTCCTCGGGCCGGGCTTCCTGGCTCTTGTTCCTCTGGTTCCTCTTGCTTCTTCTTGTTCTTCACGAATGTATCAACCACCATGGTCGCCAATGAATAGTGATTTGAACCAAACCTCGTCCGGTCGGGCCCCGGCGTACGTCGTCGGCCTCGACGCCGGCGGCACCCGTACGCGCGCCGTCCTGGCGCCCCTGCACGAGGGCGCCCCCGAGGGCGAGGGCGTCTCGGGGCCCGGCAACGCGCTGACCGTCCCCGGGCCGCAGCTCGTCGAGCACCTCGCCGAGGCCATCGCGCGCGCCGTGCCCGACGAACTGCGCCGCCATGTGGTGGCCGTGGCGGGCGGGTTCGCGGGCGCCTCGCGCACGGCGCCGGACGAGCCGGGCCGCATCAAGGCGCACGCCGCCCTCACCGTCGCGCTGAGCAAGCTGGGTATCAGCGCCGGCTCGGTCGAGGTCCACAGCGACATCGAGGCCGCGTTCGCCTCCGCGCCCGGCCACCCCGCCGACGGGCTCGCCCTGGTGGCCGGCACCGGCGCGGTGGCCGTGCGCATCGCCGGACGCGAGTGCGCCGAGACCGTCGGCGGGGACGGCTGGCTGCTCGGCGACGACGGCAGCGGCTTCTGGATCGGGCGGGAGGCGGCACGGGTGGCGCTGCGCATGGCGGACGGGCGGGGCGGACCGACGGCGCTGGGGGAGTCGGTCGGGCGGGCGCTGGGGGTACCGGAGGATGTCCGGCCGCCCGGCGCTCCGGGCCCGTACGACACCGCCGCCTGGACCCGGGCCCGGCGCGAGGCCTACCGCATGCGCCTGCTCCCCGCCGTCATGGACCGCCCGCCGGTTCAACTGGCCCTGCTCGCACCGCTGGTCGCCGAGGCCGCCCGGCACCAGGACCCCGTAGCCGAGGGCATCCTGGAGGCGGCCGCCGGCCACCTCACGGACACCGTCCGCGCACTCGGCCCCCGCCCCGGCGAGCGGATCGTCGCGACCGGCGGCCTGCTCGGCCCCGACGGCCCGCTCACCGACCGCCTCACCGCCCGGCTCCGGCCGCTCGGACTCGCCCTCGACTGGGTGGCGGACGGCTGCCAGGGCGCCGTGGCCTTCGCCCGTCTGGGGTACGACGGATGAGCGGCGCCGCGGCACGGCGGCACACCCCGCGCTACCGCGACCCCACCGCCCCCGTCGACGCCCGCGTCGGCGACCTCCTCGCCCGCATGACCCCCCGCGAGAAGGTGGGCCAGCTCAACCAGCGCATGTACGGCTGGAACGCCTACCGCCGCACCCCCGACGGCGGCTTCGAACTCACCGGCGCCCTGTACGCCGAGACCGAACGCTTCGAAGGGCTCGGCGCCCTCTACGGGCTCCAGCGCGCCGACGCCTGGTCCGGCGTCGACCACACGAGCGGCCCCGGCGCCGAGGACGGGGCCGCCCTCGCCGACCTCGTCCAGAGCCATGTCGTCGAACGCAGCCGGCTCGGCATCCCCGCGCTGTTCGTCGAGGAGGTGCCGCACGGGCTCATGGCCCTCGACGGCACCGTCCTCCCGGTCAATCTGGCCGTCGGCGCCACCTGGGACCCGGAGCTGTACGAGCGCGCCGCCGCCCACGCCGCCGCCGAACTGCGCGCCAGGGGCGGCCATGTCGCCCTGGTCTCGGCCCTCGACATCGCCCGCGACCCGCGCTGGGGCCGCACCGAGGAGTGCTTCGGCGAGGACCCGTATCTGGCGGCCCGCTTCACTGAGGCCGTCGTACGCGGTATGCAGGGCGAGCCCGGCGAGTACTTCGCCGCCGACAAGGCCCCCGTCGTCCTCAAGCACTTCGCCGGACAGGGCGCCACCGTCGGCGGCCGCAACTCCGCCGAGTCCGAACTGGGGCTCCGCGAACTGCACGAGATCCACCTCCCCGCCGCCCGCGCCGGGGTCCGGGCCGGCGCCGCCGCCGTCATGGCCGCGTACAACGAGGTCGACGGCATGCCCTGCGCCGGGAACAGAGCCCTGCTCACCGGACTCCTCCGGGAGCGGTGGGGCTTTGAAGGGCTGGTCATGGCGGACGGACTCGCCGTGGACCGGCTGGCCCGCATCACCGGCGACAAGGTGTCCGCGGGCGCGCTCGCGCTCGACGCCGGTGTCGATCTGAGCCTCTGGGACGAGGGCTTCACCCACCTGGAAGAGGCCCTCGAGCGGGGGCTGGTGAGCGAGCAGACCCTCGATGCCGCCGTCGCGCGCGTACTGCGGCTCAAGTTCCGGCTGGGGCTGTTCGACCGGCGGCACGCCCCGACCTCCCCGCCGACCGGCGGCAGCGAGGTCAGCCGCGCCCTCGCCCGCGCGGCCGTCACGCTGCTCCGCAACGACGGCGTACTCCCGGCCGCGGCCGCCGTCTCCCGTATCGCCGTCCTGGGCCCCCAGGCGGCCACCACCGCCCACCAGTTGGGCGACTACACGGCCTCGCAGTGCCCCGGTACGGGCACCGCCGTCCTCGACGCCCTGCGCACCCTCGCCCCGCCCGGCGTCGACATCCGGTACGCCCGCGGCTGCGCCCTGACCGGCGACGACCTCTCCGGCATCCCCGAGGCCGTCGCCGCGTCCGCCGCGTCCGACCTTGCCGTGCTCGTGCTCGGCGGCAGCAGCGCCCGTACGCCCGAGACGGAGTTCGACGCCAACGGGGCCGCGCGAACCGCCGTGTCACACCTGACCTGCGGCGAGGGCGCCGACCTGGCCGGGCTGGGGCTGGGCCGCGCCCAGTACGCGCTGCTGGACGCCGTGGTCGCGACGGGCACGCCGACGGCGGTCGTGCTGGTCCAGGGCCGCCCGCATGTCGTGCCCGACACGGCGGGCGCCCTGCTCACCGCCTGGTACCCCGGCCCGTGGGGCGGCGAGGCGATCGCCGAGGTGCTGCTCGGGCTGCGGGAGCCGGTCGGCCGCCTGCCGCTCTCCGTCCCGCGCTCCGCCGCCCAACTCCCCGTCCACTACAACCACAAGGACACCGAGTACGGCGGCTACGTGGACGAGAGCGCCGAGCCGCTGTACTCCTTCGGGCAGGGGTTGTCCTACACGACCTTCGCGTACGGCCCCCCGCGGCTGTCCGGCCGCGGCATCGAGGTCGGCATCACCAACACCGGTCAGCGGCACGGCCGTTCCGTCGCCCAGCTCTATCTGCGCCGACTGCGGAGCCCGGTCTGGCCCCGCACCCTGGAGCTGTGCGGGTTCCGGGCCGTCGACCTGGCGCCGGGCGAGACCCGCACGGTCACCTTCCCGGCCGGCGCCGTCCCGCCCGGCACGGTGGTCGAGTTCCGCGTCGCCGAGTCGGCGCGGGCGGCGCTGACCGCCGTACCGACTCAGAGCTTCACAGCCCCCGACGAGACGCCCTTGTAGAACCACCGCTGCGTGATCACGAACAGCACCAGCACCGGAACCACCGAGATCACCGACCCCGCCATCACCAGCCGCTGGTCGTACCCGAACGACGACGTCTGCAACCGGGCCAGACCCAGCGTCAGCGTGAAGTGCTCCTCGGAGCGCAGCACGATCAGCGGCCACAGGAAGTCGTCCCAGGCGCTGATGAAGGTGTTGATGGTGACGACCAGGATCGCCCCGTAGGCGGAGGGCAGGTACAGATAGCGGAATCTCTTGAACTCGCCCGCGCCGTCCAGCATCGCCGCGTCCTCCATCTCGCGCGGAACGGAGAGGAACGCGGCCCGCATGATGAGGACGTTGATGGCGGCGACGAAGCCCGGCAGCCAGACGCCGACCAGGTTGTCGACCAGCCCCATGTCCCGGATGCTCAGGAACAGCGACACCATGATCGACTCGAACGGGAACATCATGGACGCCATCAGCAGCACCCACACCAGCTTGCGGCCCTTCCAGCCGGGCTTGGAGAGCATGTAGCCGGCCATCGTGGAGAAGACGAGCTGGCTGGTGATGGAGATGACCGCGATGAACAGGCTGTTCCTGATGTACGTCCACACCGGGACCTGGGCGAAGACCTCGCGGTAGGCCCGCAGGGTGGGGTGGTGGGGGATGAGCGAGGCGCCCGCGCCGAAGACGTCCTCGCCGGCGCCCTTCAGGGACGACAACACCTGCCACAGCAGCGGGCCGACCGTGATGAACAGGACGAAGACCAACAGCAGGTAGCGGACGACGAGTTCGCGGGGGCGGCCGTAGTCCCGCCAGCGCGGCAGCAGACGTCGGCGCTGCACCGGAACCGGCGCGGTCGTCATGCCTTGTCCTCCTTCGTCAGGCGCTGCGCGAGCAGCGTGAGGCCCAGGGTCAGGGCGAACAGGGCGACGCTGACCGCCGCGCCGTAGCCGGCGTTGCCGGTGAGCGGGTCGAGGCCGACGTCCCGGATGTAGAACGGGAGCGTGCGGTCGGCGCCGCCGGGGCCGCCGGTGGTGCCGCCGAGCATGTAGATCTCGGTGAACACGCGCAGCGAGCCGATGCCGGTGAGGGTGCCGACCAGCATCATCGAAGTGCGCACGCCGGGGACCGTGACGTGCCAGAAGCGGCGCACCGCGCCCGCGCCGTCCACCGCAGCCGCCTCGTGCAGTTCCCTGGGCACGTTCCCGAGCGCGGCCAGGTAGAAGATCATGTACCAGCCGAGGCCCTTCCACAGCGTCAGGCCCATCGCCGACAGCAGGATCAGCCACGAGTCCGACAGGAAGGGGATGGCGTCCCGGATGAGATGTGCCTTCTGCAGCCAGGTGTTGACCAGGCCCTGGTCGCTCAGCAGCCACTGCCAGCTCAGGCCCACGACCACGGACGAGGCGAGGACCGGGGTGTAGAACGCGGAGCGGAAGAAGCCGATGCCCGGGAGGTTCTTCTCCACCAGGACCGCGAGCAGCAGCGGCAGCAGCACCATCAGCGGGACGACGATCAACGCGTACAGCAGGCTGTTGCGGGTGGCCAGCCAGAAGTCCGAATCCCCCAGCATCCGGGTGTAGTTGTCCAGTCCCACCACGTCGTACGCGCCGCCGAGCGGCTTGGCGTCCGTGAACGACACCAGGATCGTGTTGAGGAACGGGAACACCCCGAAGACGGTCGTGCCGACGATCGCCGGGAGCATCCACAGCCAGGGCAGCCACCAGCGGCGATACAGCGCCGCGCCCCCCGCGTCCGCCGTCGGGCCGGGCGTGACGGTGCGAAGGACACGGCGCAGCCGCCCCGGGGACGGTGGCGCGGGGGAAGCGCCGGGGCGCGGGGCGCCCGTCCCCGGGGGAGGCGGGACGGGCGCCCTGTCCGACGATGCGGTCTGCTGGGCCATCGTCAGTCGGCCTGCTCGATCAGCTCGTTCGCCTTGGACTGGGCTTCGTCCAGCGCGTCCTGGGCGCTCTTCTTGCCCTGCATGGCCAGCTGGATCTGGGCGACGATCGCGTTCAGCTCGCCCGGAGTGAGGGCGATCTCGTCGGCCGTCGCGGTCTTGCGGTCACTGGCGACGATCTTGCGGGCCTCGGCGAAGGGATCCGTGCCCTTGACCGACTGGAAGAACGGGTCGTCCAGCGAGGCGGTGGTGGAGGGGAAGATGACGACGTTCGGGTCCTTCGCCCACGCGAGCTGGTTCTCGGCGTTGGTAAGGAACCGCGCGAAGGCCAGTGCGGTCACCGCGTTCTTGCTGGTGGACGCCACGCCTATGTACTGCGGGGCGCCGACGGTGTGGCCGAGGGCGTCCAGAGTGAAGGGGGCCACGCCCGTCTTCTTGTAGACGGTCGGGTTGTTCTGCTGGATGAAGCGCAGGAAGTTGGGGTTGGTCGGGCCGTAGACCAGCTTGCCCTGGCCGTAGACGTTGGCAGGATCCTGGGTGGAGGAGAGCGAGTCCTTGGGCATCGCCCCCGCCTTGTAGAGCCTCGTCATGGCCTCGACCCACTGCACGGTCTTCGGGTCGTCGGCGAAGGTGAACTTCCTTCCGTCCTCGGACAGCACCTTGATGTCCATCTGCTGCCAGTCGGCGGGGATACGGTGTTGGGGATTGGCGAGGAAGGCGAAGTACTTGCCGTCGGAGGCCTTGGCCACCTTCTCGGCGTCCTCGAAGAGCCCCAGGACGGTCGTCGGAGGTTTGGCCGGATCCAGGCCCGCCTTTGTCATCAGGTCGGTGTTGAAGGTCTGCACGATGCCGCCGGAGTACCAGGGCAGCACGCTGTGCACCTGGGTGCCGTCGGCCTCGGCGTAGGTGCTCGACTTCCACATGGACTCGGTGAACGGCTTGCCCGCGTCCGGCGCCTTCTTGTCGAGGTTGAGCAGATAGCCGGTCTTGGTCAGCGCTATCGCCGTGTTGACGTTGATGTTCACCACGTCCGGCAGCGTGCAGCCCTGTGCGTCGGCGACCAGGCGCTGGGTGAAGGTGGCGTCGCCCGGGTCGTCGATCCACTTCACCTTCGTGTCCGGGTGTTCCTTCTCGAAGGCGGCGATGACGCCGTTGAAGTAGTCGCCGAAATCCTTCTTGAGGTTCGTCGTCTGGAAGGTGATGTCGCCCTTGACGTCGCCGGAGAGCGCGCCGGACCCGACGTTCGCCTTGTCGACCTTGCAGCCGCCGGCCGTGGCGTCCCCGTCGTCGGAGCCGCCGGAGAGGCCGCAGCCTGCGGCCGTGAGCGCCAGGGCGAGGAAACATGCCAGGGATCCGGGAAGTCTTCTTGCGCGCATGGGTGCCCTCCTGGAACCAGCCAGGGCTGGTTCAATTAACCAAGTTTGGCTCCGATTGATGAAAAGGTGGACCAGAATTCATCGGAGGTCAATGGGTTGCCGTGTTGCTTTTGCGTTCCGTTCAGTGCCGGTGCTCGTGGTCCTGGTGGGACGGGTCGCCCGGGTGCTCGTGTCCCGGGGCGTACTCCACGCCGGTCCGCGCATGGTCCAGCCAGCCGAAGAACGCGGTGCGGCCAGCCGCCTGGCGCAGTTCGCGTGCGATGCCGTCGCGGACTTGGTTGTACGTGAGGAAGTCCGCCGGTCCGGCCGTGGCGCCGTAGGGATCGACACCGCGTCGGAGCGCCTCCGGAGTGAGGTAGCGGTCGCGGTTGCGGTCGTAGTAGTCGCGTACGGCTTCTTCGGGGATGTGCTGCTCGGTCTCCAGTGCGGAGAGGAGTGCGCGGGCGGCGGGGGAGTGGGCGAGGGCTGCGGCGATGATGCTGCCGAGGTCGGCGACGTCTGCCTCCGGCACGGTGAGGGTGGAGGGTGGTTGCATCTCCGGTGGGGGTGGGAGGTCGCGCTTCGCGCAGGTTCGGCGGGCCAGTTCGTCTATCAGGACTACTTGGGTTGCCCATCGGCGTCGTTGTCGTTCGGCTGCGGGTCGGTCGTGGCTGGTCGCGCCCACGCGGCGGAGCCGCATATCGACACGGCCCGCGCCCCTTTGGGACGTTGCTGAACCGCCTCTCAAGAAGGCATCCACGCGTTCCTTCTGGACCTCTTCCCCGTGTACGCGAGCCGCGTAGTCCCCCGTCACGGCGTCACCACCAGCTCCACCGCCGCCGTATACGCCACACAGCCGTGCCAACCGGTCTTCACCATCAGCCAGTACGCCCCCGGCGCCACCGCCCCGCCATCCACCTCGATCACGCACTCGGCCTGTTCCCCACCGGGCACGGTGAAGCCCTGGCAGCCCGGCGTCACGCCCGCCCATGTCCCCCACGAGGACACCGCCCACAGCGTGCCGCTGATCGGACTCCGGGTCGTGTTGCGCAGGGACACCGGCACCCGGGCTCGTTCACCTCGCCGTACGCTGACCCGCTCAACTTCCAGCCCCGCCACGAGAGTTGGCCCGCGATGCCCGTCCCCCACATCCAGCGCCACGACGTCCTCGTACGTCTGCCCGCCGTACGACAGCCGAGCCGCGAGCCAGTGCCGTCCCGGCTCGGCGTTCGGCGGTGGAGCCACCGTGGCCTCGGCGACCGTGAACCCGCCCGGCCCCAGCGCGTACGGCAGTTCGGCGGGCTCGACGGACCAGCCGGGCGGGGCGTGCAGCGCCACCGTGCCCGACACCGGGGCGTCGGTCAGCTCCGAGGCGACCCGGACCGTCGCCGAGACGGGGCCGTCGGAGACGGTGAGCGTGGTCGGCGAGACGTACACCGTGACCGGCATGTTGCCGCGTGGGGCGGGGCCGGAGTTGTGGAGCCAGTAGCGGGTGGGGATGGGCTGGGCGGGCTCGTGGGCGGCGATTCCGGGGCCGGGTGCGGTCTCCGCGTCGGTGGTGGCGAGCAGCGTGGCCACCTCGAAGCCGGTCAGGCCGAGCTCAAGCGCCCCCCGATCGCCGGGCGTCAGCGGCTCCCCCCGCCGCTCCAGCACGTCCGCCCGCGCACCCCGCGTCCACTCCCGCGGCCCGCTCACCCGCGCCCGCACCGGCCGCCCGTTCACCTCGTGCATCCGTACGACGACCCCATGCCCGGGATCGGCCGGCGCCACGCTCCCCCGCGCCAGCGGCGACCCGGCCGGCTTGAGCGCGTCGAGCAGCACCTCTCCGGCCGGCTCGAGCCCCAACAGCACGGCCTTCCTGGGCAGTACGGCGTCCTCGGCGGCCGTCCGCCTCAGCCGTGCCGTCAGCGGATGGTTGAAGGCGTGCCCGGCCTGGGGCAGCCGCAGTTCCCGCCAGTCGCCCGCGCCCGCGATCACGGCGTACTCGAACGTGTGGGACCAGCGCTGGAGTTGGAAGGCGGAGCCGTCGGGCGTCGTGCGCCGGGGCGGGTCGACCCAGATGCCGGAGGGCCAGCCGGTGCAGGAGCGCATCAGGGACATGTACAGGTCTCCGGAGGATGTCACCACACAGCCGGGTGTGCCCCGGTTCAGCACCGCGAAGCTGCGCCCGTCCCACGCGTCCCCGGGCGGCAGCGCCTCCCCGCCGCCCGCCGCCGTGGCCCGTACGACCGCGTCGTCCAGGTCGGCGATCAGCGCGTCCACGGCCTTGGCGTCGTCCTCGGGCCGGGCGCCCGCCACCACGAGCAGCGGCAGCCGCTCCAGGTCGCGCAGGTCGGCGCCGGGTACCCACTCCTCCCGCAGTGAGGCGCGCGGTGCGACCCAGACGGCGGCCACTGATCGCTCGGCGAGTTGCCGGCGCAGCTCCCGTCCGGCCGCCGGGTCCCAGCCGAGGGCCTCGGCGACCAGCGTGTTGCGCTCGGGCGCGCCGACCGCGATGCGGATGTCGGGCAGGTTGGAGTCGACCTCCAGGTCGCCGTAGCGCGGGCCCCCGGCGATCGTCGAGGTCGCCGTCACGCCGACGCGCACCAGGGCCGCCGCGAGCGCGGTGCCCAGCTCACCGGCGTCGTCCCAGGAGGCGTACACCAACTCGGCCACCCCGATGGACCGTTCGCCGAGCGGGCGGCCGGAGTCGTCGGCCACCTCGACCCGGGCGGTGGAGCCGAGCCCGAACCAGGTGTTGGCCGGGTTGTCCAGCGTCCAGGGGAACCGCTCGCTGTCCACCTCCACGAACCCGAACCCGCGCCCGATCACCGCGTCGGCCACCTCGTGCACCGGCAGCCCGCCGCGCACGTCGGAGGGCCAGCGGACCCGGATGAGGCGGTCGGCGCCGTCGTAGCCGTCGAGGGTGGTGGTGAGGTCGAGGCGGTCGACCCCCTTCCAGAGGGTGAGGCGCTGGGTGCAGCGGAAGAGGCCGAGGTCGGCGCGGACGGTGATGCGCGATCCGGCGGGGGAGTGCTCGACATCGATGTCGGCCATGACGTCGCGGCTGCGGGCGGCTGTAGTGCCGGTCGGGGTGAGGTGCCAGGGGCCCTCGCCGAAGCGCGGGTGCCTCGGATACTCCTCCTGGACGACGAGTTCGTTGCCGATGTCGCCGGGGCGCAGCAGCTCCCGGCCGCCCTCCGCGAGTGCACGCAGGCTGCTGACGGCGCCGCCGCGCCCGGGGTCGACCGTCACCTCGTAGAACTCGTTGCGGATGGTGACGCCCTCGCCGGGCGCCCAGGCGGGGACGGTCCCCTCGGCGAGCGGGAGTGCCTTGAGGCCCATGCCGGGCACCTCCGGTACGACGACGCGGAGTCGGCCGTCCTCCCGGACGGCGGGCAGGGGCAGGCCGGTGTCGTCGAGCGGGACGAGGCCGGGTCGTCGAGTGTCAGCACGTCGCGCCGCTCCCAGGTCGCCGCGTTGAAGACCACCAGGTCCGGGGTGCCGCCCGGCAGTTGGGCGACCTTGCACGCGATGGCGTCGGTCGCGTCGGCGTGGACCGTCTCGGCCAGGTCGTGCAGCTCTCGCCAGCCGGTGAGCAGGTCGATGTAGACCTGGTCGGACTCCGAGCCGGTGATGGCGTCGTGATGGGCGCCGTAGACGAGCTGCCGCCAGGCCTTGTCGAGCGCCGCGTCCGGATACGGCTGCCCGGCCACCAGCGAGGCGAGCGTCGCCCAGGCCTCCGCGTCGGCGAGCAGCGTCTCGCCGTGCCGCTGGGCCTGCTTGGTGTCGATGTAGGAGACGTCCTTGCCCGTGTAGATCGGGTTCATGTCGCGGGTCTGCGGGGACGCCTTTCGGCCCTCAGCCTCCAACTGCGTGCGCACGGCGGCGAAGAAGTCCTTCGGGGTGCCGCTGATGAAGCGCGGCCAGACGTAACGGGCGTTCCAGTCCCGGTGGATGTCCATCACCCAGCGGCACGGGGGCGCGTAGTCACCGCCGACCGGGAGCAGCACGTTGCGGGTGAGCGCGACCTGCTTCAGGCCCCGGAACAGCTTGAGCGCGGCTGCCTCCGCCTCGGGGAGCGTGGGCGCGTTGTCGATCGCCCAGCCGGCGCCGTAGTGGTTGACCATGTACGCGGTGAGGATCCCGCGCCCCGAGGGGGCGATCCAGTCGAACTCCGCCGGGAACTGCATCCGCTTGGGGTCCCGGGGCTCCTCGCCGAACACGGAGAGGGTGGGGCCCCACTGGTGGAAGGGGCCGCGCGCCCACGAGCTGGAGCTGACTCCGGCATCCGCCATCAGCCCCGGGAACTGCGGATCGTGCCCGAACGCGTCGAGCTGCCAGGCCGTCTGGGGCGACGCCCCGATGATGCCGCGCTGGAAGCCGTCGCCGTACAGGGCGTTGCGTACGGTCGCCTCGGCGCCGGTGAGGTTGGTGTTCGGCTCGTTGTAGGTGCCGCCCATGATCTCGACGCGGCCGGTGCGGATGAGCTGGCGCAGGAAGGCGCGCTCCTCCGGGAAGGCGTCCCAGTAGGGCTTGAGGTAGTCGACCTCCGCGAGCACGAAGGTGTACGCCGGGTCGCGCCGGGCCAGATCGCAGTGGGCGCGCACGAGGCTCATGCCGGACTGGCCGCGCGAGTCGAAGGTGCGGGCCGCAAGGCCGGTGGTGGCGGGGTCGTCGGCGACGTCCCAGGTCTCGGTGTAGGCGCCCTGAGTGTTCCACCAGACCGGGTCGTAGTGGAAGTGGCTGACCATGAACATGGTCCAGCCGGGTTCGGCGGCGGTGAACTCGGTTTCGTGTCGGGCGAGTTGGTCTCCGTCGGCCGCCGTGACCGTGATCCGGCGGCGGTCCCCGGGGGCGAGGCCGGCCGCGCTCACGGGTATCTCGGCGCGTGCGGTGCCGTCGTCCGCGGTGCCCGTCTCGGCCGCGCCCTCGATGCCCGGGCCCTCGACGGTGAGGCGGACGGTGCGGCCGGGGAGGTGCCCGATCTCGACGGCCACCACCTGGCGCGGATCGTCCTCGGTACCGGCGAAGAGCTCGGTCGACTCGACAGAGATGACGCGCATGGGGCTCCTACGAGACTGCGAGTGCTCGGGAGCCCCATCCTGGCACCGGAGGATGGTTCAAACAACCATGCCTGCCATTTCCCGGTGGTTCATCCATGCAGAACCGGAATCGTTCAGCGGGCGCGCCGGGACTTCACGGAGTGCTGCGGCATGATGTGGTCGGTCAGGGCCAGCGAGGCGCTCGCGCGCTGGTAGGAGAGCTGGGCGACCCGGACGTAGAGGCAGTCGATCAGCACCAGGACCGAGTGCCGGCCGCCGATGCCGGTGAGGAAGTTGGTCTCCGAGGCGGTCGAGATGAGCCGGATGTCGGCGGCCCTGGCCAGCGGCGAGCGCGGGTCGGAGGTGATCGCCACCGTCGTGGCCCCGCGCTCCTTGGCCAGCTCCAGCGGCTCCACGGTCTCCCGGGTCGCCCCGGAGTGCGAGATGCCGATGGCCACGTCGGCCGGGGTGAGCAGGGCGGCGGAGGTGGCGGCCGCGTGCACCTCGGTCCAGCCGCGCACCGCACAGCCGATACGGAACAGCCGGGTCTCGGTCTCCTGCGCCACGGCCCCGCTGCCGCCGACGCCGTAGACGTCGATACGACGGGCCCGCGCCGCCGCCTGCGCGGCCCGCTCGATCGCGTCGAGGTCGATCCGGTCGATGGTCTGCTGCACCGCGCGCAGATCCGTGTTGCCCACGACCTGCACGACCCGCTCCAGCGAGTCGTCCGGGGAGATGTCCGGGCCGATCTCTGCGGTGCCCCAGTCGGAGACCTGGCCGCGACCGCGCTCCTGGGCCAGCTCGATCAGCAGATGCTGGTAGGAGTCGAGGCCGATGGCGCGGCAGAAGCGGGTCACCGTCGCCTGGGAGGTGCCGGTACGGCGGCCCAGCTCGGCGGCCGAACAGTGGGTGACGGCGGCCGGATCCTCCAGGATCAGCTCGCCGACCTTCCGCAGGGAGCCGGCCAGCCGGGGCAGCTCGGTGCGGATCAGTGTGGTGACGTCCGTCGGGGGCATGGAGAGAAGGTATCAGCCACCGTACATCCCCTGATTTGAATACCAGGACCGGTCGGAGTGGGCGATGGGCGGGCGCCCGGACGGGCTCGTTGCCCCTGCCATCCGGTGTGTGATTTATTGATTCACCGGTGAAGTCGTGCAGGGTGGTTCAATCCATCGATGGGGAGTGGCGTGTGTCCGACGAGTCCGTGAGCGCCCGGCGCTTCGCGCACGAGAGCATGGCCGTCCTCGACCGGCTGACCGAGTCCGCGCGCGACGGCGTGGCCCGGGCCGCCGAACTCATCGCCGACTGCGTCCGCGCGGACGGCGTGATCCAGGCCTTCGGCACCGGCCACTCCCAGGCCATCGTCCTCGAACTGGCCGGCCGGGCCGGCGGGCTGGTGCCGACCAACCGGCTGAGCATCGCCGACCTCGTCCTGTACGGCGGCGAGCCCCCGAGCGCCCTCGACGACCCGCTCCTGGAGCGCCGCGCCGGGGTCGCCGCCCGGCTCTACGACCTGGCCGCACCGCGCCCCCAGGACCTCTTCGTCGTGATCTCCAACTCCGGCGTCAACAATGTCATCGTGGAGATGGCCCTGCACGCCAAGGAGCACGGCCACCGCGTCCTCGCCGTCACCTCCCTCGCCCACACCCGCGCCGTCCCCGCCGGGCACCCGAGCGGCCGCAAGCTCGCCGACCTCGCGGACGTCGTCCTCGACAACGCCGCCCCGCGCGGCGACGCGCTGCTGGAGCTGCCCGGCGGCGGCGCGGTGTGCGCGCTGTCCACGCTGACCGGCGTGCTGCTCGTCCAGATGGCCGTGGCGGAGGCCTCCGCCCTGCTGCTCGCCGCCGGGGAGCGCCCGCCGGTGTACGTCTCGGCCAATGTCCCGGGCGGCTTCGAGGGCAACCTGGAGCTGGAGAAGCGGTACGCCGGACGGATCCGGCGCACCGCGAGCTGATCACTTGACGGGTACCGGCGTCAGCGCGACGGCCAGCGGATAGGCACCGGTGCCGAGCGGCTCCTTCGCGGCACCCGACGCCGTGTCGACGGGCACCAGGGAGTTCCCGTCAGCGGTGGTCACGTAGGCCGTACGTCCGTTCCAGTCCAGACCGACGTCGAAGGCGGACCGCCCGACCCTGACCCTGGTGCCGGGGGCGCCGGTCACCGTGTCGACGGGCGTGACGTGGTCCCCGGTGCTGGGGCTGACCCACAGGGTCCGCCCGTCCGGCGACAGACCGAGGCCGTAGGCCTGGCCGGTGACCAGGAGCGTGGGTTCGGTCTCGTTCGTCGCCGTGTCGATCGGGGTCACCGTCGAGCCGCCGGAGTTGGACACGTACACCGTCCTCCCGTCCGGCGCGGCGACCACGTTGAACGGGCGCGGGCCGACGGGGATGGGTTTGCCCGCGTCAGTGGTGGTGAGGTCGACGGGGCTGACCGTGTTGTCGTGGATGTTGGCCACGTACAGGGTTTCGCCGTCGGGCGTGATCGCCATGTTCTCGGGGCCCGAGCCGACCGCGACGGGCGCCCCCGCCTTCAGCGTGCCGGTGTCGATCGGCTGCACCGTGCCGTCCGTGTAGTTGGCGACCCAGAGCGTACGGCCGTCCGGGGTGAGGGCGAGCCCGGCGGGGACCTTGCCCACGGGGACCGTGGCGGTGACGGTGCCCTTCGCCACGTCGATCACGCTGACCGTGTTCGAGCCCTGGTTGGCGGCGTAGGCGGTGCGCCCGTCCGCGCCGACGACGACCTCGCCGGGGTTGTCGCCGACCGCGATGTCCGTGGTCGTACCGGAGGCGAGGTCGATGGAACTCACCGACGCGCCGCTGAAGTTGGCGGTCAGTGCGCGGGGCGTGCCGGTGCCGTCGGTGACCTGGACGGGGAGCGCGCGGTCGAGGAGACCCTCACCCGATACGACGACGGAGTGGACGCCTTCGGTGACGCCGGTGAGGGTGACGGTGACCGAGGCCGGGGTGGTCACCGTGCCCCCGGCGGGCGTGGCGGTGACGCCGCTGGGTACGTCGAGCCGCCAGGTGACGGTCTTGGCCTGCGCGTCGGACAGGTCGAGGGTGACCGTGGCGGAAGCCCCGGGCTTCAGCGAGAGCGAGCCGGGCGAGAAGGCGGCGTCGACGCCTGGGTCGGGGGCGGTCCGAAGCATCGTCGTGTAGAGGAACTGGTCCATCACACCCGGAGAGACCTGCTGGGGAATGGCGTCCAGCCCCTTGCGCTCTGCGCGCAGCCGGGCCCAGAGGGTCGCGACCGCGTCCGTGTCGCCGCGCTTGTCGGCCAGAAGCAGCTCCACGGCCGTCCCGCCCGCGGTGCCGTAACGGCCGAGCTTGTCGAGCCAGGCGGAGGTCTCCGCCAGGAACCCGGGGTTGTCGAGGCGGGCTCGCAGCCGGTCCGGGGTGGCGGCCATGTCGGCGAAGTAGGACGTGAGCCGGGGTGCCGCCCGGTCGAGCCCGCTGTCCTCCTCGTACGCCTTGCGGAAGGCGGCGATGAGGGCGGTGAGGGTCGGGGACTCGGTCGGGTCGAGCTGGGAGGAGTAGTTGTTCTCGGCGAAGATCCGCAGCCACTTCGCCGCCCCGGGCCCCGCGAGATCCCGTACCGAGGCGAGGAAGGCGGACCGGGGGTCGTAGGCATCCGGGTTCCAGAGGTACGCGGCCGAGGTGAACAGGGCGATCCGGCTCGCCTCGCCCTGGACCATCGGGTTGGCGGTCACGCCGGTGACCTCCTTGGCCACGCCGGGCTCCCGGCCTGTGTACGGGCCGAGCAGGAGGCGGCTGGTGACGTAGTCGTTGACCGGGTAGTTGTCCCAGACCAGGATCGGATGGCCGTACACCTCGCGGGCCTGCCTCACCTGCTCGGCGGTGATCGTCGGCGCGATCACGCCGACGCCGGTCCACTCGACGACCACGGACGGATCGAGCCGCTCCCGCAGCGCCTTCTTGTACGGGGAGTCCGCGAGGTCGGAGTACTCGGTGGGGACCATCTCCAGGGGCTTCAGGCCGGTGTGCCCGGCGCTGAACTCCCGCCACACCGTGTTGAGCAGACGGGCCTGCGCGGCGCCCGCCGCGCCCCCGCCGGTCCCGAACTCCCGCTCGTCGGCGGGGCAGTTCCACTTGGTGTAGCTGATGTCGTCGAGCGGGATGGCGAAGGACCGCACCCCGATGTCGTACAGCGAGTCGAACTTGGCGGTGAGCGCCTTGACGTCGGCGTCCGAGGAGTAGCAGACGGAGAGCCCGGGGGAGAGGGCGTAGGTGAAGCGGACGTGGTTGGCGCGGGCCCGGTCGACCAGTTCCCGCAGCCCGGCCAGGTCGGCGGGCGGGTACGGGTCGCGCCAGCGGGCGCGGAGGTAGGCGTCGTCCTTGGGGGAGTAGACGTAGACGTTCTGTTTCGTACGGCCGTAGAAGTCGAGCTGCGCGAGGCGCTCGGCGTGCGACCAGGGGGCGCCGTAGAAGCCCTCGATGACCCCGCGCAGGGCGGCCGTGGGCCAGTCGCGGACGGTCACGACGGGCAGGCGGCGGCCGGTGACGAGCTGGCGCAGGGTCTGGGCCGCGTAGAAGGTGCCGGTGGTGTCGACGCCGGAGAGGGCGACCAGGGCGCGGCCGTGGGGGCGGCCGGTGGCGAGGGTGTAGCCGCCGGAGGGCAGGCCGGCCGGGGACCTGGCGCCGAGTCGCTTCAGCGCCGGACCGGTGGCGGTGTTCTCGCCGGGTCCGCCGACGTACACGGTCAGGCCGGCGGCGGGCGGCCGCTCACCCGCCCGCACGGTGACGATGCGCTCGGCGCCGGCCTCGCGCAGCACCTCGCCGACCAGGCGCCGGGCGGAGGGGTCGGTGCCGGGGCCGACGACCTCGACGACCCGGTCCGGGACGGTGAGCCGGCCCGGACCCGGGTGCACGCTCTTCGGCGTCGGCCACACCTGCTCGGCCGCGGTGCGGGGCTCGGGTGCGGAGGCGGCCGCGGACGGTGCGGTCAGGCCGAGCGTCAGTAACAGGGCGGCGGTGGCGGACAGGACCGGGCGCCGTGGACGTCTGTCACGCGCGGATGGAACCACTGCTCCTCCTGGCACGAGTCCTCCTGGGGGAAGGGCGGAGGGGGTGAATGTATCCACCGAGCGATGCTAGAGATGCTGAATGCTTCATTCAATGGGGCGCGCACCCACGCGACGGCGGCATCGGGCGCACACTGGAAGAGAGCTGTCGGTGCTCAAGGGGGTGTCGGCATGGCTGCGTCGCAGTGCGCGAAAGTGCGGCTGTGGCGGTGGCGGCGCAATCCGCTCAGGCGGCGAAGCGACGTCATCGAGGCCTGGGTCGTGCTGTGCGGCTGGCTGCTCGCGCTGGTCGGCGCCGTGTTCGGCGGCCTGACGGCGGCGGACGCGGTCGTGCGCTCGGCGGAGCAGCAGCGGGCCGAGAGCCACCAGGTCACGGCCGTACTGGTCAAGGACGCCGAGGATCCGGGGCCCACGCGGGTGGCCACCGACCATCTGGTGTGGGCCACCGTCCGCTGGACCGACCAGGACGGCGCGGTCCGCACGGACGAGGCGCGGGTGCCGCCGAAGACGAAGGCGGGCGGCAAGGTCGAGGTGTGGGCGGACCGCAACGGCATACTCCCCAAGGCGCCGCTGTCCGAGGCCGAGATCCTGATGCACTCGGTCGCCGGCGGCATCCTGGCCGGCGCGGCCACCGCGAGCCTCGCGCTGGGGTCCGCCTGGGTGGTACGGCTGGCGCTGGAGCGGCGCCGACTGGAACAGTGGGCCGCGGAGTGGGAGCGGCTGGACACGCCGTGGGGGTGGAAGATGGGGTGATGAAGGCGCAGTGATACGGCACCCGGGCGGGGTCCGCGAGGGTGCCGTATCACCGACTCCCGTGGGTCAGCCGGCCGACGGGCTCGGGGCCGGTGCCGGGGACACGGTGTTGAGGTCCTCCAGCTCCTTCGGGATGGGCAGGGTGAGGACCGGGCTGCCCGGCTGCGGCGGGGGCGGGGTGAGCTGCTCCCTGGGGAGCTTCGGCGGCGTGGTCTGCTGGAAGTTGTTCGCGTCGAAGTTCACCAGGCCGGTCTTCTCCAGGACCGTGATGTGGTCGAGCACCGTGTCGTTCGCCTGGTCCGCGAGCTGACGGACCAGGGTGTTCTGCGTGTTGGCCCGGATCTTCGCGATGACCGGGAAGATCTGCCCGTGCGTCACCCGCATGATCGCGACGGCCGTGGCGTCGAACTCCTTGCCGGTCTTGGAGTTCACGGTGGCCACGAACTGCTGCTGCTGCGGGCTCGCCTGGTTGGGCAGGGTGATGTTCAGCTCCGGGGCGATCTTGCGGCAGGACTCGTCGAGCCGGCCATGCCCGACGACCAGGTGCTCGCCGGCCTCCTTCATGGCCGCTGTGGTGCCCTTCTGCATCGAGGCCATGCCGAGCGGGTGCTCCCACAGACCCGCCGCGCGGACCTTGACGACGAAGTCGCGGTCGGCCTCGGTCAGCGGGCCGTAAGGGGTGTTGGCGATGACGCGGTCCTGGTTGTTGGCGGCGTTGTCCACACCCAGCATGGCGGGGTAGGCGAGGGCGGACACGGTGAGGACAAGGGCGCCTCCCACGAAGACGGTGCCTACCATGCGGCGCGAGATGGGCATCGTGACTCCTGACATGAACGGCTCGGTGCCCCCTGAGGTACGGATGGAACGCGCGAAACAATCATCGCCGCGGGAAAAAACTTACGGCCGGCTGTGCGTCGTTCATCACAGATCCCCGTGAACTGCGCGTATGGAACCTGCCGTTCGGCCGTGCAGCCCGGCCGGTCAGCGCAGCCGGCGTTCGAAGAACGCCATGGTGGTGTCCATCGAGTCCGGCCACCGCGGCCCGAAGGTGTGTCCCTCGCCTCGGTACGTCCGCAGCTCCACGTCCTTGCCCGCCGCCTCGAACGCGGCGACGGTCGCCCGCGTCCAGGCCAGGGGGCAGGTGTCGTCGGCGGTGCCGGTGCGGCGAGGGTGCGGGCCGGGCGCCGTGGGTGCCTTGTGCGGGGCTTTCCCACCACCCCCTAGCCCCGGCGCCACGACCAGGGCGTTGTACACCACTCCACCGCCCATCGACCGCCCCAGCAGCCCGATCCGCCCGTCGTCTACGTTCGGCCGGGCGGCGGAGCGCAGGGCGTGTACGGCGTTGATGACGTCCTCGGTGTAGCCGAGCCGGAGGTTGACGTCGTTGTCGGGGGCGTCGTCGGAGCCCGCGTGGTTGCGGTAGTCGGTGTGCAGGACGACATAGCCGTTGCGGGCGAGGAGGTCCTGCTCCGGTCGGAACCGCGGTGCTCCAGCCGAAAGCAAGTCATTGTGATGCGCGTCACGAAAGGACTACGGTGGTAGCGCCTGCCGAAGCTCCCCCGGCCGCGGGTCGAACGGCGGTGCGTGGCCGGGTCGGCTGCGGCTGAGGGAAGTGATCCCGTTGTCCGTCACCTGGGACGACATCGGCGGTCTCGTCGATGCCCACGAACGATTCCTCGCCGGCTCACTGGTCGAGTCGGACGTCCGGGACTCGGTGCTCGACTCCTGGAAGCGCTGCCGCTCCGTCGGGCTGGAGCCGCACCACCTGGTGGTCTCCTACACCGAGGACCTGACGCTGGGCGACCAGTTCCTGCGCGCCGCCCACCCGGTTCTGCACGGCCTGTCCGCGTCCCTCACCGAGGTGAGCATGACGATCGCGGTCTGTGACGGACAGGGCCGCATGGTGGAGCGCATCGGCGGTGGCCGGCAGCTCTGCGAACGCCTCGACGAGGTGCGGTTCGCCCCCGGGTTCGACGCCTCGGAGCCGGTCGTGGGCACCAACGGCGTCGGCACCGCCCTCGCCGAACGCGGCCCCGTCTACATCGTGGGCCGCGAGCACTTCGCCGACTGCCTCCAGCCCTTCGCCTGCGCGGGCGCGCCCGTCCGGAACCCGCTCAGCGGGCGCATCGAGGCCATCCTCGACCTCACCTGCCTGCGCGACCAGGGCGACCCGGCCATGGTGCGGATGGTCCGCGAAGCCGCCCGGGACATCGAGGCCCGGCTGCTGGAGCAGGCCAGCCTGCGCGAGCGCGCGCTCCTCGCGGCGTACCGGCGGGCCGGCAGCCGTGCCCGGGGCTGGCCGAAGCAGCCCGGGGAACTGCAGTCGGACCGTGCCGAAGCCGCCCTCAGCCGGATCGACATGGCCGTGCTGCGCGAGAAGGCCGAGGAACTGATCGCCGCACCGCACCACACCCTCGACGAGGTCACCCTGCCCAGCGGCCGGACGGCCACCTTGCTGCGCCATCCGCTGAAGGGCGCGGCGGGGGAGACCGGGGTCGCCGTCGAGGCGCGGGTGGTCGCAGGACCGCGTCTGCGGCATGTCGGGCTGGCGCCGTCCGCGGAGGCGGAGGCGGGCGCGGTGGCGATGGCGGTGGCGGTATCGCAGGGCCGGGGAGTGCCGGGTGCGGGGGGTCCGGTGGGCTCGGCCGTTCAAGGCTCGGCTGCCTCGGCCCGCCAAGGGTCGGCCGGCTCGGCCGGTCAGCCGTCGGTCGGATCCGCCGTACAGGTGTCCGTCGGATCGGCGATGCCGCGCACGGTCTCGCCGAATCCCGTGGTCACCCACGCCGCGACCGCCACGCAAGCCCCGACCGCCGTCGCGGTGACCTCACCCCCCGCACCACCACCTCCCGCACCCCCGGCGCCCGAGCCCCGAGCCGCACCGGCATCCACCCCGAACGCCACGTCCCCGACCGCAGCCGGCAGCGGCACCGCGCACCACCCCGCCGCGCCCCCATCCCCCGAGACCTTCCCGGACGGCGACAACACCCCCGGGACCGCAGTATCCGACGTACCCGCCCCCTACCCGGACGGCGAATCCCCCGCCACCGACGGCTGGCTGCTGCTCGTCGGCGAGCCCGGTGTCGGCCGGCTTGCCGTCCTCGCGCGGCGGCGGCTGGAGCTGTTGCACGACGCGAGCGTGCGGATCGGCACCACCCTCGACGTCACCCGCACCGCGGAGGAGCTCGCCGAGGTGACCGTCCCCCGGTTCGCCGACTTCGTCGCCGTCGACCTGCCCGACTCGGTGCTGCGCGGCGAGGAGCCGGAGGCGCTCGGCGGCCGGACCGGGCTGCGCCGGGTGGCCATCCGCGCCGTACGCAGGCAGCCGCACAATCTGTACGACGTCGGCGACCTCGTCGAGTACGTCCCGTCCACGCCGCAGGCCCGCGCCCTGGAGACCAGGCGGTCCGTCATGGAGCCCGTGCTGACCGAGGCGGCCGGGTGGATCGCGCAGGATCCGCAGAAGCTGCGGCGGGTGCTCGCCGCCGGCATCCACTCGCTGATCGCCGTGCCGCTGCGGGCCCGCGGCACGACCCTCGGCGTGGTCAGCTTCTACCGCTCGCTGCAGCCCGCCTCCTTCGAGGACGACGATCTGTCCCTGGCCCAGGAACTGGTCGGCCGCGCGGCGATCTGCATCGACAACGCCCGCCGCTACACCCGCGAGCACAACACGGCACTCGCCCTGCAGCGCAGCCTGCTGCCGCGGGGCCGCCCCGAGCAGAGCGCCGTCGAGGTCGCGTATCGCTATCTGCCGGCGTCGGGCGGGGTGGGCGGCGACTGGTTCGACGTCATCCCGCTGTCCGGCGCGCGGGTCGCGCTGGTGGTGGGTGACGTGGTCGGGCACGGTCTGCACGCCGCCGCCACGATGGGCCGGCTGCGCACCGCCGTCCACAACTTCTGCTCCCTCGACCTGTCGCCGGAGGACCTCCTCACCCACCTCGACGACCTGGTCGGCCGGCTCGACCGGGGCGAGGGCTGGGCGGCGGAGAACAGCCCCGACTCCGGCATCGTCGGAGCCACCTGTCTGTACGCCGTCTACGATCCGGTGTCCCGGCGCTGCACCCTCACCCGCGCCGGGCACCCCCTCCCCGCGGTCGTCTCCCCCGACGGCGCCGTCGAGTTCGTCGACCTGCCCTCCGGCCCGCCCCTGGGCCTGGGCGGCATGCCCTTCGAGACGGTCGAGCTGGAGCTGGCCGAGGGCAGCCAACTGGTGCTCTACACCGACGGTCTGGTCGAGGACCGGCAGCGCGACATCGACGCCGGCCTGGACCAGCTCCGCGCCGTGCTCTCCCGTGTCGACCTGCCGCCCGAGGAGACCTGCGAGGCCGTCCTCGACGCCCTGCTCCCGCCCCGCCCCGGCGACGACGTGGCGCTGCTCATCGCCCGCACCCACGCCCTGGGCGACGACCGCGTGGCCCAGTGGGACCTGCCCAGCGACCCGGCGGTCGTCTCCCGTGCGCGGGTGGCGGTCACCGACCAGCTCGCCGCCTGGCACCTCGACGACCTGGCCTTCGCCACCGAGCTGATCGTCAGCGAACTGGTCACCAACGCCATCCGCCACGCCACCGGCCCCGTCCAGCTCCGCCTGCTCCGCGACCGCGCCCTGATCTGCGAGGTCTCCGACGGCGCCGGCACCTCGCCCCGACTGCGCCGCGCCCGCAGCACGGACGAGGGCGGCCGCGGCCTGTTCCTCGTCGCCCAGCTCACCGAGCGCTGGGGCACGCGCTACACACCCAACGGCAAGATCATTTGGACGGAACAGCCGTTGCCGTAGCGGGAGCTGCGGGGCGTCGGACGGTGAGCCGACCTCCGGGCGGCTTCGCTGAGGAGACGGGAAGGCTCGGCGAGTGGCCCGGAGGTCGGCGGCTGTGGGGCTACGGGCTGGTCGGCAGGCGTCGGCGGCGGGGGCGGGCGGTCGCCCGGGCGAGCAGGAGGTGGATCTGGCGGACCGCCTCGCCCGGGTGCGTGGCCGAGGCGCCGAAGGGCAGGCGGGTGTCGTGGTGGGAGTCCGGAGTCTCGGACCGCAGCACCAGACCGTGCCGGTCGAGCCGCAGCGGCCGTACGACGGTCGCACCGAGCTGTTCCCGGGCCGGGAGCAGCCGGGCGAGCGGGGCCACGGTGTCGGCGTGGGCCGCGGCCAGCCGGGCCAGCATCTCCGCCTCGTGGGTGGCCAGCGGATCGGGGGAGGCGAGGGTCAGTTCGTCGAGGCCGACGACGACCGCCGTGCCGTCGCCCTCCGCGAGGACGGCCCGGGCCGGGTTGAACACCAGGGTCTTCGGGCCGAGGGCGCTGAGCCGGCCGCCCAAGGTCAGCCGGGCGCGCACCCGTTCGCGCACGGCGACGGGGGCGATGTCGGTGAACTCCACCAGGGCGGCCGGATCACCGTGCGGCGCCACCGCGAGCTCGGCGGCCGGATGGCCGTCCGGCGGGTTGTGCAGCAGCAGCCGGGCGGCGGCGTCGACGGTGTGCAGGCCGATCAGCTCGACGCGATGGCCCTGCGTGGTGACGGTGAGCGAACCGGCCGCCGCCAGCACCGAGCGGGCACGCTCGGCGGGCGTCGGCTCGGGGCAGGAGGCAGCACACATGGGAACCTTTCGAGCACATCCGGTCCGGTTCGACTTAGGCAAGCCTAACCTTACATTCTTCGTCGGTGTTCACCAGCCCGTCAGCAGAAGGTGATTGACGAGCAGCGCGAGCACGGCCTGCCCCGCGAGCCAGCCGCGCGGCCCTCTCAGCAACGCACAGGCCGGCAGCAGCCACAGCGCGAACGGCAGCCAGATCCGCTCGGTCTCCGCCTTGCTCATCCCGGACAGGTCGGCGACGAGGAGCGCGCCGAGCGCGCCGAGCACAAGAATCGCCAGGCGGACCGGGGCTCTCTCCGTGCGCCGGACCAGCGTCACACCCGCCCGCCGAAGCCCCGCCACCGTCGCCAGGCCCGCGATCACGACCGTGCAGGCGAAGTTGGCCCACACCCAGTAGCCGTAGGGCCGCTCACCACCGACGCCCTGGTGGTAGCGGGTGACCAGCAGGCGGTACGCCTCCCACCAGTCGAAGCCCAGGACGGTGAACACGACGGGGACGACCAGGAAACCGGCCGACGCGAAGAGCAGCGGGCGGGCGCGCCGCGAGCCCAGCAGCAGGACGGCGGCCGCGATCACGGCGAGGAGGGTCAGGCCGTACGAGAGGTAGACCGCCCAGCCGAACAGCAGACCCGAGGCCAGGCCCGTCCACCCCGGACGGCGCCCCATGACCGCCAGCGCGAGCAGCGCGACCGCCCACGCGGCGACGGCCGCGAAGTAGCCGTCGGCCGAGGTGCCCACCCATACCGCCCCCGGGGCGAGGACCAGGAAGGGCGCGGCCCGGCGGGCGAGCCCCTCGTCGGACAGGGCGCGCACGGCCACCAGCACCGCGACCGCCGCCGTCGTACCGACGGTGATGCACCAGGCTCCCGCCCAGCCGCCACCGCCCAGGCCGATCCGGTCGAGGAGGACGAAGGTGAGCGTGGCGCCCGGGGGATGCCCGGCCACATGCGCGGGCCAGTTGTCCGGTGACTCGAGGAGGATGTGGCCGGAGAAGTCCCGCAGGGCGGCGGGGATGTCGTGGAAGCGGTCGATGACCCGCAGGTACTCGTGCGGCGTCGTCAACTGGACCGCGATGCCCCGGTGCCAGCCGTCCACCAGGGCCAGCGACCAGGTCCAGGCCATGCCGGTGACCCAGGTGACGGCGAGGAGGGAGCGCCACGGCAGCCGGCCGGCGAGCGAGGGGCCGTGCACCACCACGGCCACCGCCACGGCGAGCGCGGCCGGTGTGCCGGGCCCCAGATGCGGCTCCCACTCGGCCAGCAACGGCGCGAAGTTCACATGGAGCGTTCCGTACCGGTTCTGGATGACGGCGCCGACGACCGCGGCGACGGCGAAGAGCAGCGCGGCGGCCGCGGCGGCGTACAGATCGCGGCGGAGGTCCCGGCGCGCGCCGGCGCCGGTGTCGGGGCGGGCCTCGGGCAGAAGATCGCGGATCACGTTCCCGACGCTAAGGCGCCCGGCGTCGGCCGGAAGCGTGACGGGCGGGGACGTCAGCGATTCGTCATGGTTCGCGCGGTGTTCCGGGCCCTGCCCCGGCCTACGGTCGGGCCATGGCAAGGTCCCCCTTCTCTCCCTCCTTCTGGCGCAGCCCGCTGCGCGGCCCCCGGCTGACCTCGGTCCTCGGTGTCGTGCTGCTCGGCGGGATCACCGTGCTGTTCGTGACGGGGCTGGTGTCCTACGCCGCCTACAACCCGAACCTGGCGCCGGTCAACGACAAGACCCCGGACAAGGGCGTCCTCGGCTTCTATCTCTTCTCCTGGCCGACCGACCCGCACTGGCTGTACCGGCTCAACCAAGGCATCCACGTCACGCTCGGCATCACCTTGATCCCCGTCCTGCTGGCCAAGCTGTGGTCGGTCGTGCCGAGGCTGTTCACCCTCCCGCCGGCCCGGTCCCTCGCGCACGCCCTGGAGCGGATCTCGCTGCTGCTCCTGGTCGGCGGCGCGCTGTTCGAGTTCGTCACGGGCGTGCTCAACATCCAGCTCGACTACATCTTCCCCGGCTCCTTCTACACCCTGCACTTCTACGGCGCTTGGGTGTTCTTCGCCGCGTTCGTCGCGCACGTGGCGCTGAAGACGCCCGTGGCCTGGCGCAATCTGCGCCGGCTGCGCGAGGAGAAGGAGGAGAGGGAAGGGAAGGAGGAGAGGGAGGAGAAGGACGACCTGGTCCCACCGGACCCCGCCGAGCCGACCGTCTCCCGCCGCGGCGCCCTGTGGTTCGTCGGCGGCGGGTCACTGCTGCTGTTCCTGACGACCGTCGGGCAGAACTTCGACGGCGCCCTGCGCCGGACCGCCCTCCTCGCCCCGCACGGCGGCGCCGAACCGGGCAGCGGTCCCGGCGCCTTCCAGATCAACAAGACGGCCGAGTACGCCGGGATCCGCGACGCCGAGACGGACGAGGAGGCGTGGCGGCTGGTGGTCGTGGGCCGGGGCGGGCGCACGGTCCGCCTCAGCCGCGCCGACCTGCTCGACATGCCGCTGCACAGCGCGGCGCTGCCCATCGCCTGTGTGGAGGGCTGGTCGACGTCTGACCAGTGGTGGCGCGGCGTACGGCTCCGCGACCTCGCGGCGCTGGTCGGCCACGACGGCGATCCGCCGGACGTACTGGTCGAGTCGCTGCAGCGGCGTGGCGCCTTCCGCCGGGCGGCCCTGCGCGCCAACCAGGTCGCCGACTCCCGCTCCCTGCTCGCCCTGTTCGCCAACGGCGAGGACCTGACCCCCGACCACGGCTACCCGGCGCGGATCATCGTGCCGGCCGCGCCCGGTGTGCTGAACACCAAGTGGGTGGCGCGGATGACCTTCGGAGACCTGTGATGCGACGACCCAAGCTCCTCCCCGTCGGCAGCCCCCTCCAGATCCTCCTGCTCGCCTGCTCGTTCGCGCTCGCCGGATACGCGGGAGTGCGGCTGCTGGAGGGCGAGTGGTTCGAGGTCACACTGTGGTTCGTGGGAGCGGCCGTCGTGCACGACCTCGTGCTGGTGCCGCTGTACGGGGCGGCGGACCGGGCGCTGCTACGAGGCTTCGAGGGGGTCGACCGCCGCCGCTGGATGCCGTACGTCCGCGTCCCCGCCGCGTTGTCGCTGCTGCTCCTGTTGATCTGGTTCCCGCTGATCACCGGCCGCGTGGCGGACCGCTACGCCTCCGGCACCGGCCTGAACCCGGACGGCTTCCCGGCCCGCTGGCTGCTGATCACGGCCGTGCTCTTCGGAGGGTCGGCGGTGGTGTTCGTGCTGCGCCGGCGCAGGGAGGCGAAGCAGGCGGCCGCCCGCGCCCACTGACGCCTACTCGGCCGAACCGGCGCCGGACGGCCGGGGAAAGCCCTCCGTCCGCAGGACCCTGCGCTCGGCGTCCACCGCGAACACCTCGCAGCCCTTGCGCGCGGCGGCCCACTCGACGCCCTCCGCGCCCATCGCGAACGCGGCGGTCGCCACCGTGTCCGCGACGGTCAGGGAGGACGCCACCACACTCAACGACAGCAGTCCGGCCGCCGGGCGCCCGGTCCGCCCGTCGATGATGTGGTCGCCGCGCTCGTAGCGCGCGGACGTCGCGATCGCCCCGTCGGTGAGCTCGGCCACCGTGCACACTTTCTCGGCGTGCTCGGGATGCCGTACCCCCACCCGCCAGGGCCCGCCGGAGGCGACCACGTCACCCCCGGCGTTGAGGACGAAGCGCCTCGCGCCCGCCGCCTTCAGCAGCTCGGCCGCCCGCTGCACGGACCAGCCCTTGACCACCGCGCACGGATCCAGCCCGCGCCCGGGTAGCCGTACGTCGAAGGCGCCGCCCGTGGCGACCCGGTACTCCTCGCACAGCCCCAGCACCTCGTCGAGGTCCGCGCTGACGTCCCCGCGCGCGATCTCCCCCCGGTCCAGGCGGCAGACCTCACTGTCCGCCTTGAACGGGCTGAACCGGGCGTCGACTTCACGCAGCCACGCGAACACGGCGTCCGCCACATCCTCGCCCACGTGCTCGTCATCGACCCGAAGCGAGACCGGGAACCCCATCACATGCTCGACGCGATGCACGTCAGGCGGCCTTCGCGTCGATGGCGGCCTGGAGGGATTCCTTGTAGCCGTTGCTGGTGATGGTGGCGCCGGAGACGGTGTCGATGTCGGTGCTCTGGGCTTCGAGGGTTTCGGCGATGAGTTTCGGGACGGCGGCTGTGGTCTGGGGGTGGTTGGGCTGCTGGAGCATCTTCACGGCCGTGATCCTGGTGCCCTGGAAGGTCACCTCGACCTGCACGGGGCCCTTCTCGGTCTGCACGGTCGAGCCCTTGACGACCGTGTTCCCGGAGCCGGACGACGTCGAGGGCGTCGAGGCCGGTGACGCGGTCTGGGTGGTGGTCGTGCCGAGGGACGGCTCGTAGAGCCAGACCGGGACCAGGCCCGCGATGCTCAGGGCCAGGACGGGTACTGCTCGCTTCACGATGTCTTCCTTGTCCTTCTCAGCCGGCCAGGCTGAAACGCTCGAAGTGGACCTGCTCCTTGGGCACGCCCACCTCGCGCAGGCTGCCGATCACCGCGTTCATCATGGGCGGCGGGCCGCACAGGAAGACGTCCCGGTCGGTGATGTCCGGAACCAGCCGCGCCAGTTCGGCCGGGGCCAGCTTGTCCGGCGTGGCCGGGCCGGTCACCAGGTGCAGCTCGGCGCCCTTGGCGTGGGCCAGCTCGACCAGTTCGCCGTACAGGACCGCGTCCCGGTCGGAGGCGACCCGGTAGATCACGACCGCGTGGCCGTGCAGCTCCTCCAGCAGTGCCCGGATCGGCGTGACACCGACGCCGCCGGCGATGAGCACGGCCTCCGGCCGGGTGCGGTGCATCGCGGTGAACGCGCCGTACGGGCCCTCGGCGAAGACGCGCGTGCCGACCTCGATGTGCCGCAGGGCCGCCGAGCCGTCGCCGGCCGCCTTCGCGGTCAGCCGGAGCTGGCTGCCGTCGGGCGCCGCCGACAGGGAGAAGGGGTTCGCCTGCCACCAGCGGTCCTTCGTCAGGAACCGCCACAGGAAGAACTGGCCGGCCCGCGCGGGCAGCTTGTCCAGGTCGCGGCCGGTGACGTAGACCGAGACGACGTTGTCGGACTCGGGGACCACGGCCGAGACACGGAACTGGTGGCGCCAGTTCCGCCAGAGCGGGAGGACCAGGCGGCCGACGAACACCGCGCCCAGTGCGACGCCCCACACCGCGTACCAGTACGCCGTGGCCGCGGAGGACGAGGTGAAGGACGTACCGACCGCGACCTGGTGCGTGAACGCCAGAACCACCGCGACATAGGTGTACAGGTGGATGAAGTGCCACGTCTCGTACGCCAGCCTGCGCCGCGCGAACCGGGCCGAGACCACGCCGACCACGATGATGATCCCGAGCGCGACGACCGCGCGCAGCACGCCCTCGATCGTCTCGGCGAGGTCGATCAATTGGTTCACCGGGTCCAGTGAGGACGACTGGGCGTAGCCGAAGGTGATGAACACGGCGTGCGCGAGCAGGGCCCACAGGACGCTGAAGCCGGTCCAGCGGTGCCAGGAGGTCAGCCGGTCCATGCCGATCCGGCGGTCCAGCCACGGCAGCCGGGCCACCAGCAGCAGCTGGAAGGCCATGAGCAGCGCGCCGAACAGACCGGTGAGGCGGCCGGCCACGATGAGCGCGTTCGAGGCGAAGCCGGCGGCGAAGAAGAAGTAGAGCACCGCGGCCACGTTCGCGGCCAGCAGGGCGTAGAGGCCCGTGCGGGCGACCACCCTGGGGCGTATCGCCGTGGGGGGCGCGGGAGGCGATTGGACGGTCGTCGTCACGGGTGACAGCTCCTTGATGTCGTGCTGGGGATACCGAGCTTGTCCCGCGGGGGCTGTCGAAAAGCTGTCGTAGATCTTTCAAGTATCTATCGATGTGGCCGCGGACCCCACCCGCCGCCGACGGCCGTCGCCGGGTACCGCACTATGAACGGGTGGAGAAAGTACGCCTGCTGGTCGTGGACGACGACCCGCCCATCGCCGACCTCGTCGCGACGGTCGCCCGCTACGAGGGCTGGGAGGCGGTCACCGCGAACTCCGGCGAGGAGGCGCTGCGACTGGCCACCGACTTCCACCCGGACATCGTGGTGCTCGACCTGATGCTGCCCGACCTGGACGGATTCGGCGTCCTGGACCGGCTGCGCGCCGCCGGGGCCATGGTGCCCGTGGTGTTCCTGACCGCCCGCGACGGGGTCGCCGACCGGGTGGCCGGGCTCACCCGGGGCGGCGACGACTACCTGGTCAAGCCGTTCGCGGTGGAGGAGCTGATGGCCCGGCTGCGGACCGTGCTGCGCCGCAGCTCCGGCCCCGGCTTCCAGCGTTCCGTCCTCCGGGTGGCGGACCTGACGATGGACGAGGACACCCGCGAGGTACGCCGCGGCGACAAGCTGCTCACGCTCACGCCCACCGAGTACGAGGTGCTGCGCTATCTGATGCGCAAGTCGCCGACCGTGCTCACCAAGGCGCAGATCCTCGACCATGTGTGGGAGTACGGCTTCGGCGGCCGCTCCAACGTCGTCGAGCTGGTCGTCAGCAGGCTGCGCCGCAAGCTCGACGACACCGGCGCACCGCTGATCCACACCGTGCGCGGCTTCGGGTACGTGATCCGGCAGGCGCCCGAGTGAGCGGGCGGCTGCGACGGGCGTATCGCGGGATGCGGCTCGGGACCCGGCTGGCGCTCGGGCTCGGGGCGCTGTCGCTGGTGGTGTTCGCGGTCGTCGGCACGGCCCTGACGACGTACATGCGCGACTACCTGTCGGCCCAGCTCGACACGACGCTCGCGCAGGGCCAGATCGCCCAGGCCAAGTCCATCGCGGACTACGGCACGCTCTCCGGCAAGAAGTACTACAGCTGGTACTACGCCGTGTATGACGTGGACGACGGCACACCCGTGCTGCGCCGGCCGGAGGACCCCGGCGATCTGCCCGAGGACGTCGACGACTTCACCTCCCTGGCCCGGGACCAGTCCACCGCGCACACGGAGATCCTGCGCACCGAGCACATCAGGGGCAAGGGCGAGTACCGGCTGCGCGCCTGCGAGGTCGAGCCCGGCGTGGTGCTGGTCAGCGCCGCGCCCATGGCGGACATCGAGGACACCGTCAGCCAGTTGATCACCATCCAGGCCGTCACCTTCGGGCTCGCGCTGCTGGCCCTCGTGGTGCTCGGGCGGGGCATGCTGCGGCGGGGCCTGAAGCCGCTGAGCGACATGGCGCACACCGCCCGCGACATCACCTCGCACGACCTGACCGACTCGGGCCGGCTGCCGGTGCGGCACGACGCGCGCGGCGGTGGGCCCGAGGTGGAGGAGCTGCGCACCGCGTTCAACACCATGCTGGAGCACATCGACGACTCCCTCGCGGTCCGCGCGGAGGCGGAACAGCGTCTGCGCCGCTTCGTGGCGGACGCCTCGCACGAGCTGCGGACCCCGCTGATGTCGGTGCGCGGATACGCCGACCTGTTCCAGTACGCCGCCGCCAACGCCCCCGAGGAACGGGACAAGCACCTGGCCCGCCTGCGCGCCGAGGCCGCCCGCATGGGCTTCCTGCTGGACGACCTGCTGCTGCTCGCCCGCCTGGACGCCGCCGAGGTCGAGACACCGCTGCGCCCGCAGGAGGCGGACCTGGTGGAACTGGTCGAGCAGGCGGCGGACGCGTTCCGCGCCACCCACGCCGGCCACCCGCTGACGGTGACCCCGGGACCCGATTCCCTGAAACTGCGCCTGGACCCCCAGCGCATCCGCCAGGTCCTGGACAACCTGCTCACCAACGCGGCGATGCACACCCCGCCCGGGACCCAGGTGTCCGTGGCGGTGGCACTCGCGGCCGGTATGGCGGTGGTCCGCATCGCCGACGCCGGCCCCGGCATCCCGCCCGCCGACCGGGAGCGGGTCTTCGACCGCTTCTACCGCGTCGACAAGGCCCGCAGCCGGGACCGGGGCGGCAGCGGCCTGGGCCTGGCGGTCGCCCAGTCCCTGGTGCGCGCCCACGGCGGCCGGATCGATCTGAGCAGCGAGCCGGGGGCCACGGTGTTCATGGTGACGATTCCGCTGGCGGTCGGGAGGGACGTCTAGACTCGAGCCCCAACGGCCCGGAGCTCGTGGTCAAAAGCGGGCGACTTCTGCCAAACCCGAGGGGTATTCGGCGCTTTGATACGGATAGATTCAGTCACCAAGCGGTACCCGGACGGCACGGTGGCGGTCGACGGGCTCTCGCTTGAGATACCCGACCGCTCGATCACCGTTCTCGTGGGGCCGTCGGGCTGCGGGAAGACGACCACGCTGCGCATGATCAACCGGATGGTCGAGCCCAGCGAGGGCACCATCCTCATCGACGGCGTCGACAGCCGGCAGCAGCCCGTCAACACCCTGCGCCGGTCCATGGGATACGTCATCCAGAACGCCGGACTCTTCCAGCACCGCACGATCCTCGACAACATCGCCACCGTGCCCCGGATGCTGGGCTGGGGCAAGGAGAAGTCCCGGGCCAGGGCGCGGGAGCTGATGGAGCGGGTCGGCCTCGACGGCACGCTCGCCAAGCGGTACCCGTACCAGCTCTCCGGCGGCCAGCAGCAGCGCGTCGGCGTGGCGCGGGCGCTCGCCGCGGACCCGCCGGTGCTGCTGATGGACGAGCCGTTCTCGGCCGTCGACCCCGTGGTGCGCAAGGGCCTGCAGGACGAACTCCTGCGCATCCAGGAGGAGCTGGGCAAGACCATCGTCTTCGTCACCCACGACATCGACGAGGCCGTCAAGCTCGGCACGATGGTCGCCGTGATGCGCACCGGCGGCAAGCTCGCGCAGTTCGCCCCGCCCGCCGAGCTGCTCTCGCACCCCGCCGACGCGTTCGTGGAGGACTTCCTCGGCGCCGACCGCGGCATCCGGCGGCTGTCCTTCTTCCCCGCCGCCGGGCTGGAGTTGCGCACCGCGCCCGTCGTGCCGATCGACGCCACCGCCGAGCAGATCGCCGCGCACGACCCGGCCGACGCCCCCTACCTCCTCGTCACCGACGCGGACGGCAAGCCCCTGGGCTGGAGCGAGCCGCAGGACCTGACCGCCGGGAGCATCGCACCGCAGGAACTCCTGCCGCACGGGCGGCCGTTCGTCCCCGGCACCGACTCGCTGCGCGCCGCGCTGGACTGCGCCGTGCTCTCGCCCACCGGCTGGGCCGTCGCCGTGGACACCGACGGCAGGGCCACCGGAGTCGTCTCGCAGCAGACCATCGCCGAGGCGATCCGCGGCGCCCACGCCGAGGGGCGCGCGGCCGGCACCGCCGAGGACGACACGGCCGCGAAGGTCGCCGGATGAACTGGGACCGCTTCTTCGACATCCCCAGCGACCTCCAGCACAGCTGGCTCGGACTGATCGGGCTGCACCTGCGCGAAGCCCTCCTGCCAGTCCTGGCCGGACTGGTGATCTCGCTGCCGCTGGCCCAACTGTGCGTGCGCCTGCGCTGGCTGTACCCGCCGGTCCTCTGGGTGACCACCGTCCTGTACGCCATCCCCTCCCTGGCCTTCTTCGTCCTGCTCATCGACTACACCGGCCAGACCGAGCTCACGGTGATGATCCCGCTCACCGTCTACAGCCTCGTCGTCCTGGTCCCGGCGATCGTCGACGGCGTGCGCTCGGTCCCGCAGGAGACCCTCGCCGCCGCCACGGCCATGGGCTTCGGACCCGTACGCCGCTACGTCCAGGTGCAGTTGCCGATCGCCGTGCCCGCGATCATCGCCGGGCTGCGGGTGGCGACCGTGTCCAGCATCAGCCTTGTCAGCGTCGGCGCGCTGATCGGCAACCAGGGCGCGCTCGGCAACCTGATCAACGACGCCAACATCTACAACCGGCCCGAGCTCGCGCTGAACGCCGTGCTCACCATGGCCGTCCTGGCGATCCTCGCCGACGGTCTGCTGGTCGTCGTACGCATGCTGCTGACGCCGTGGATGCCACGCCGGACACGCACGAGAGCGAAGGCCGACCGGCCCGACGCGGCCGCCGCCGCCCTGGAGGACGCAGCCCGGTGAACCTGTTCCACTTCATCAGCGACTTCTTCCGCGACAGCGCGCACTGGCAGGGCTACGACGGCATCCCCACGCGCGTGGGCGAGCACATCCAGTACACCCTCCAGGCGCTCGGCATCGCCGCCCTGATCGCGCTGCCCGTCGGCCTGGTCACGGGCCACTACGGGCGCGGCGGCAACGCCCTCGCGTTCATCGCCGTCGCCGGGCGGGCCCTGCCCACCTTCGGCCTGCTGGTGCTGATGACCCTGATGGTGGGCTTCGGCATGGTCAACGTGATGACCCCGCTGGTCATCCTCGCCGTCCCACCGATCCTCGTCACCACCTACGAGGCGATGCGCTCCGTCGACCCCTCACCGGTGGACGCGGCGCGGGGCATGGGCATGAGCGAGGCCGGGGTCCTCTTCCAGGTCGAACTCCCGGCCGCGCTCCCGCTGATCCTCAGCGGCCTGCGCTCGGGCGCCATCCAGATCGTCTCCACGGCCACCATCGCGGCCTACGTCAGCCTCGGCGGCCTCGGCCGCTACATCATCGACGGCCTCTACCAGCGCGACTACGAGAAGGTGGTGGGCGGCGCGACCCTGGTGGCCGCGATGGCCCTGGCGACCCTCGCGGTGTTCTGGGCACTGGGGCGGTTCGCGGTGTCGCCGGGGGTGCGCAGGCGCGGCTAACCGCGCGGGGACGGCCGTACGGCGATCGCCTCGATCTCGAACAGCATCCCCGGCAGCGCGAGGGACGCCACGCCGCTGAGGGTCTGGGCGGGCAGACGGTCGCCGAAGCGGGCTTGCAAGGCCTTGCCGAGCGGCTCCAGCTTGCTGACATCGTGGTCCACGATGAACGTGCCGAGGCGGACCACGTGCTCGAATCCCAGGCCGACGCCCTCCAGGGCCGCGCCCAGCCGGTCCAGGGCCAGCTCGACCTGGCTCGCGAAGTCACCGGGCACCGGCGCGCCGTTCGCGTCGGAGGCGTACTGGCCGGCGATGAAGACGAGTTCGCCGGGTGCCGAGACGGCGTGGCTGTAGCTCAACGGGGTCGGGTCGTGCAGAGCGGGCGGGTTGGTGATCGTGCGCTCGTCGAGACTCATGACATGTGCCAACTCCCGCACGGGCGCGGGCATTCCGCGACTAACCCCTCTCTCAGGCCCCTGTCCGCGCCAGGGCGAGTTCCAGTACGACCAGCAGGGCGTCCCGTACCGAGCCGCGCTCCCGGGCGTCGAAGACGACGACCGGGACGCCGTCGGTGACGTCGAGGGCCCAGCGGATCTCCTCCAGGGTGTGCTCGACGTGGCCGTCGAAGGCGTTGGCGGCCACCGCGAACGGGATGCCCTTGTGCTCGAAGTAGTCGACGGCGGCGTAGCAGTCGTCCAGGCGCCGGGTGTCGACGATGACGAGCCCGCCGACCGCGCCCTCCACAATGTCGTCCCACATGAACCCGAACCGCTCCTGGCCGGGCGTGCCGAACAGATACAGCTTCAGCGTCGGGTCGATGGTCAGACAGCCGAAGTCCATGGCCACGGTGGTCGTGGTCTTGCGCGGAGTGTGCGTCAGATCGTCCACGCCGGCCGCGACCTCCGTGATGGCGGCCTCCGTGGTCAGCGGCTCGATCTCGGATATCGAGCCCACGGCGGTGGTCTTGCCCACGCCGAACCCACCCGAGATCACCATCTTGACCGGCAACGGCGGTCGTACGGTGGCCGGTTCAGTCGCTGTCACTGCGGACCCCTCGTGCGTCGGGGATGGCGCGCAGGCCGTCGATGACCCTGCGCAGTACGGATGCGTCGTGGACGACGCCGGAGTCGGGTACGTGCACCGTCAACCGCCCCTCGGCGCGCAGGTCCTCGGCGAGGACGCGCACCACGTTCAGGTGCAGCCGGAGCCGGGCCGCGATCTCCGCGATGGACTGCGGCAGCCGGCACACGGCGACGATGTCGTGCCGCTCGAAGGCGAGCCGTTCGAGCGCGTCAAGCCCCTCGGGAGTGGCCACCACCTGGGTCTCCACGGGCATCGACCCGCCGTCGCCGCCGTCCGCCACCCGGCCGGCGGTCAGCAGGAACGGCCGCACGGCGGAGGCGAAGCCGACCGGGTCCGGACCGCTGGGTTCCGGTGGTGGGGTGCCGTCCGCCATGGCGTCGTCCGTTCCCGGGGGTCAGCGGCCCGACGCGGCGCCGACGCTGTTCTTCAGCTCCAGCACGAGCTGCGGGCTGAGCGCGGCACCGGCGCGGTTGGCGAACACCGTCATCTCGTAGGCGATGTTGCCCAGCTTGGCCTCCTTGTCGGTGACCACGCCGAGCACGGCGCCGCTGCCGATCGCGGAGACCAGGACGTGGCCGCCCTCCAGGTCGATGATGACCTTGTTCAGACCGCCGAGGCCGTAGTTGCCGGAGGCGCCGGCGGCCAGGCTGGTGATGCCGGAGACGATCGCGGCGAGCCGCTCGGAGTCGGCCGGCTCCCGCAGCTCGGACACGGCGATGAGCAGACCGTCGGACGAGACGGCGATGGCGTCCACGACGCCGGCCGTCTCGGTCGCGAAGCGGTTCAGCAGCCAGGTGAAGTCGGCTGCGGCGGCCTTGAGTTCGGCCGGCGTGACGGCTTGAGCCGGGGTGCCACCTGTCGACGTGCTCACTGCTGCGCTCCTTCCGGGAGGTCGTTCTGGTGGTGCGAGTGGGGGGTTGAGGGAGAGACGTTTTGTCCATGGCCGCCGTCGCGCCGACTGTCGCGGTGCGCACGCTCCACGGCCGCCTCGAACTCGTCCAACGCGGCACGCACCGCTTCCGCGTCCAGATCCGGCGGGGCCTGCCGCGAAACCGCCGACCGCTCGACGGAACCGGCGCCCGAACGCAGGGTCGCACCGCGGACGCGACGACGCAGGGGGCGGGTGGCGGGGGCCGGGCGAGCCGGGGGTTCCGCGTCGGGCCGGGCCACGGAGACCGACGGGGCCGGCTGTGCCGGACGGGTGTGGTCGGTGGGTGCCGGGGCGTTGGTCTCGGGGCGGGGCGGGGTTGCTGCCGGGGTGTGGTCGGTGGGTGCCGGGTTGTCGTTCTCGGGGCGAGGCCGGTTCGCGGTCGGGGCGTCGTCGGTCGGGGTTTCGGGGGTCGACGGGGCCGGCTGTGCCGCGTGGGTGTGGTCGGTGGGTGCCGGGTCGTCGTTCTCGGGCCGGGGCCGGTTTGCCGCCGGGGCCTCGCCGGCGTGGGTCTCGGGGACCGACGGCGCCTTGCTCTGCGCGGCTCCGCGCTGCGAGACCCGGCGAGGGAGAGGCCGCGGCCCGTCGGACGCCTCCTGTACGGCGTCCTCCTGTGCGGCGGGCGACGGCACGGGGCCGGTGACCGCGTCGACACGCCCGCCCTGCCGCACCAGCGCCCCGCCGACCATGTTCGCGCCCGGGCCCTCGGACTCTCCCGATGCTGCAGAGCCGCCGGTCGCCGCTGCCGCGCATGTCGCTGTCGAGCCGCCGGTCGTCGCCGAGCCCTCCGCAACCGTCGAGCCGCCGGTCGCCGCCGACCCGTCAGCCGTCGCCGAGCCATCAGTCGCTGTCGACCCGTCAGTCACCGCCGACCCGTCAGTCGCCACCGAGCCCTCCGCAACCGCCGCCCCGCCAGCCGCCGCCGAGCCCTCCGCATCCGCCGAGCCCTCCGCATCCGCCGCCCCGCCAGCCGCCGCCGAACCCCCCGCCACCGCCGCCAACGCCGCCGTTGCCAGTGAGCCCGTCGTGCTGCCCGTCACCAGTAGCGTCGCCGGTACCGTCACCTCGGCCGTCACGCCGCCGCCCGGGGTGCGGGACAGTGTGACCGCGATCTGCCAGCGGCGCGCCAGTGTGCCGACCACGAACAGGCCCAGCACCTTCGTCGGCACGAGGTCGAGGCGTTCGCGGCGGATCAGGCGGGCGTTCTCCTCGTCGAGGCGCTCGGGGCTCATGCCCAGGCCGTGGTCGGAGACGACGATCACCGCGTCGTCGCCGGCCGCCGACACCGCCACCTCGACCGGGCTGCCCTCCGGCGAGAACGACACCGCGTTCTCCAGGAGTTCGGCCACCATCAGCGTCAGGTCGCCGATGACCTCCGGCTCCACCACGGCCTCGGTCCGCGCCCGCAGCTCCACGCGTCGGTAGCCCTCGATCTGCCCGAGCGCGGCGCGTACGACGTTGGTGAGCGAGGTGGGACCCGCGTCGAGGTCCGCCTCGTGGATGCCGGCCAGCAGCATCAGGCTGTCGGCGTTGCGGCGCAGCCGGACCGCGATGTGGTCGATGGAGTAGAGGCGCTCCAGGAGCGCGGGGTCCGTCTCGCCACGCTCCACCGCGTCGATCAAGGCCAATTGACGTGTCGTCAGGTTACTGACCCGGCGGCCCACGTTGCCGAACATCTCGGCGACGTTGCGCCGGCTCAGCACCTGCCGCTCCAGCAGCGCCGCCGCCGTGGTCTGCACCTGGTTGAACGCCTCGGCCAGGTCACCGATCTCGTCGCGCGCCGTCACCGGCATCTCGCGCAGCCGCGGCGGACCGTCGTCCTCGGCGTCGTCGTCGGCCACCCGCGCCAGCTCCCGCTCGGCGACGTCGGCGACCTGTCGCGCCGCCCCCGTGAGGGCCTGCACCGGGCGGACCACCGAGCGGCGCACCAGCATCGCGAGGGCCAGCCACACGGCGAGGCCCAGCAGCGCGAGCCCCAGCAGCAGGACCGCGCGCCACGCCGCCGTGTCGGACGCGCTGTCCGCCCGGTCGGCGATCTGGTCGATGAGCGAGGTGGTGATCGCCAGCCGGGTCCTGGCCTGGTCGCGGTAGGCGTCGTAGGAGTCGAGCGCCGCCGCGAGCGAGCTGCGGATCTCGGCGGCCGAGCCGGCCTGCACGGCGCCGGGGTCGATCTGCAGGTCGGCGTACTGCCGGCTGATGACGGCCTGTGCGGCGGTGTACTTGATCCCGTCGAGCTGCGCGGACTGGGCCTCGGTGGCGAACCGGGCGAAGCGTTCGGCCTGGTGGGTGTACTCGTCGTAGGAGCCGATCGCGCCGATGAACTCGACGAGCGCGTTGGAGTCACCGGTCGAGGCGGAGAAGACCCCGGTCTCGAAGGCGCTGTGCGCGGCGCCGGCGCGCAGCAGCGAGTCGAGCAGATTGCCGGTGAAGGTGGTCGCGAGATCGGGGTTGCGGTCCAGGCCCAGGCCGTCGATCAGCCCCTGGGCGGCGTGGGTGTAGGCCGGGTCGATGTTGCTGGCGGGCAGATAGCCCTGCTCGACGGTCTCCCGCAGGCTGCTCAGCCCTTCGACGCCCTTGAGCGCCTGCGCCTCGGTCCGCGGCAGCTGGTCCCCGAAGGCGTCGCGCACCCGCTCGACCTGGGAGTTCACCATGGACTGTGCGGTGCGGTAGGCGGCGGTCGAGGGCTCGTCACGGCCGGCGGCCTCGTGCCGTACGGAGAGCAGGATGGCCTGCTGGTGCTCGGCGGCCAGCCGGTCGACGAGCGTGGCGACCTCGGCGCTCTCCCGCACCAGTCGCGCGGCGTCGGCCGCGTCGCGCGACTGCGCGGTCTGGTCGGCGATGAGGTAGGCGAGCAGGACGGCGACCAGGGCGAGCGGCACCCCGACGAGGAGGTTCAGCTTGCGCCGGAAGGGCCAGCGTTCGGCGAAGCCGCGTATCCGACGGGGGCGAGGTGCGCCCTCCTCGTTCGTGGACACCGAGTCGCCTCCGCGTGACCGCTGTTGTCCGATGCTGTCTGAATAGGGATCGGCTGTGCTGAAGGACAGTACTGCCCTTCGATCGCCGTGACCGGAACTGTACGTCAAGAATCCGTTACGTCTCCCTGCACCCCAACCGTCCCGCCTTCACGTCGCGGCACAACTGCCTGTTACCTTCCGGTTTCTGATGCCAATCGTGACCTGACCACTCTTGACTGACCGAGAACCGGCTGGATTGGATCAGTGGAAGAGCTCTCCCAGCCCCCTGAATCCGGAACGGGAACCGTGACTTCCACCGCTTCACGCAGCAGGTCCCTCAGGAACCATCCCGGCGCGGCCGCCGTCGCGCTCGCCGCCACGGCGGCGCTGCTGGCGGGATGTTCCTCCTCCGACGACAAGTCCGACCCGCTCGCCGGGGACGGGGCGAGCGGCGACACCGTGGTCGTCGGCTCGAACAACTTCGCCGAGTCCATCCTGCTCGCCGACATCTACGGCGAGGCCCTCAAGGCCAAGGGCATCAAGGTCACCTACAAGCCGAACATCGGCAGCCGCGAGACGACGTACGGACTGCTCAGGAACGGCTCCATCACCGTCCTGCCGGAGTACAACGGCTCGCTGCTCGCCTACCTCGACCCGAAGGCGCGGCAGGAGTCGTCCGACGCCGTGAACGAGGCGGTGAAGGGCAAGCTGGACGCGAAGCTGACGCTGCTGGAGTCCTCGCCGGCCGAGAACAAGGACTCCGTCAGCATCAACGCCGAGACGGCGAAGAAGCACAAGCTGACCGCCGACTCCAGCCTCGAGGACCTCAAGGACATCGCCCCGGACCTGGTGATCGGCGGCTCGCCCGAGTTCCAGACCCGGCACCAGGGCCTGAAGGGCCTGGAGTCCGAGTACGGCCTGAAGTTCAAGTCGTTCAAGGCGCTGGACGCGGGCGGCCCGCTGACCCAGGCGGCGCTGACGAAGAACACCGTGCAGGCGGCGGACATCTTCACCACCGACCCGACCATCACCAAGGAGGGCTTCGTCGTCCTGAAGGACCCGAAGAACCTCTTCGGCTTCGCCAACGTGACCCCGCTGGTCTACAAGAGCGGCCTGAACCAGGAGGGCGTCGACGCGCTCAACGCGGTCTCGGCCAAGCTGGACACCAAGACGCTCCTCGATCTGGACTCCCAGGTCCAGATCGAGAACAAGGACCCGCTCGACGTGGCCAAGGCCTGGCTGAAGTCGGCCGGGCTGGGCTGACCTGCCGCTCAGTAGCCGACCTGGAAGGTGGCGTCCTGGCGCTCGGTGGTCGTGGAGACCGGATCGATGCGCAGGGCGTAGTCGTAGTGCCTGATGTAGCGCGTCGGGTTGTTGTACGAGCGGAACGAGGCCCAGGAGGCGTCCGCGAGCCCGGCCGTGCGGTAGAAGGTGGCGTCCCCGGCGAACGTCGACGTGCCGTCGTTCTCGTCGAGGCGCAGGGCGTAGCGGTAGTGCCGCAGGTACCGGGCCGGGTAGTTGACCGACTGGAACGAGACGCCGGAGGAGTCGGCCAGGCCCGGCACCAGCTTCCACTGGGAGTCGGGGAACGGGTCGAAGGGGTACGCGTCGATCCGGCCGGCGAAGCCGCTGTGCCGGATGTAACGGGCCGGGTGGTTGTACGACTTGAGCCGGTTCCAGGCGGGGACGCCCCACTGGGCGATCAGGTTGCCGTACTCGGTCGACGTGATCGGGTGGATGCCGCAGTGCTTGGAGTTGAGCGGCTGGGTGTAGAGCCTCTGGTCCAGGGCCGTCCAGGTGCCGGAGGCCAGGTTGCTCGTCCGCCAGACGTAGAAGACGCCGTTCGGCGAGTACGTGTCTCCCCAGAGGTACCAGGTGTCGCTGGTCAGGGACTTGACCACGGTCGGGGCCTCGGTGCCGCCGTGGTTCACCGCCGTGCTGAACGGGGTGAAGCTGCCGGGGGTGAGGCTGGTCGAGCGGGCGCCGACCAGGGTGCCGTTCCGCTTGAAGTACAGGTAGTTGACGCCGTTCACGCCGATGGTGAGGTTGCCGTCGATGACGTCGTAGCCGGGGTCGAAGAAGACCTGAGGGCTGGTCGTCGTACGGAAGTCGGTCGTGTAGCTGACCATGATGACGTTGTGGCCGCTGCTGTTCACCGATGAGTAGAGGATGCCGTACCGGCCGCGTGAGGCGTCCCAGAACGCCTCCGGCGCCCAACTGTGCGTGGTGGTCATGTCGTGCAGCTTCAGCAGCCGGTAGCCGGTGAAGGTGCGCAGGTCGGCGGAGTCCCAGACGTGGATGTGGACGCTGTTGCGGGTCCAGTCCGTGCCGCTCAGGTCGGTCGCGATGACGACGAACGTGCCGTCCTGCTTGCGCAGCAGGAACGGGTCGCGCAGCCCCTTGGCGCCGAGGGTGGGGGTGGCGACGGGGTTGTTCTGGTTGAGCGGCGTCCAGCGCAGGCCGTCGGTGCTGACGGCCAGATGGAGGTTGTAGTCGGCCTCCAGCATGGTGTTGGACTCGGTGAAGTAGACCATCGCGTACGCCGAGTCGGCGGCGTGCGCGGTCCCCGTGCCGAGGGTGAGGGCACCGGTCGCGGCGAGTGGGACGGTCGCGGCCATGCCGAGGAAGTGTCTGCGGGACGGGTTCGACATGCGGCTCTCCAGGGGGTGGTCGGTATCTCACGGCCGATATCTCGAACGCAGTTCGGTGAATCGACCAGAAAGTAGGAGAGTGCGGATGGCGCGTCAATCGCATGGTCGTCCTTGGCGGATTCCCGCCAGTCGGCGCGGGCTCCGCCTCAACTCGCCTTGCGGGCGTCCGCGATGAGCTGGTCGATCAGGGCGATCAGCACATCCCGGCACGACTCGCGCTCCCGCGCGTCGCACAGCAGCACCCGCACCTGCTCCGGCAGCGCGAGGGCGTCCCTGATGTCCTCGGCGGGGTAGGGGTGTTCGCCGTGGAAGCCGTTGACGCCGATGACGAAGGGGATCTCCCGGCGCTCGAAGAAGTCGATGGCCGCGAAGCTGGACTCCGGCCGGCGCACGTCGACCAGGACGACGGCGCCGAGCGCGCCGATCGCCAGGTCGTTCCACATGAACCAGAACCGCTGCTGTCCGGGCGTACCGAACAGATACAGCACCAGCTCCCGGCTGATGGTGATCCGGCCGAAGTCCAACGCCACGGTGGTGGCGCGCTTGTGCTCGATGCCGTCGAGGTCGTCGATGCCGAGGCCCGCGGCGGTCAGGGGCTCCTCGGTGCGCAGCGGGGCGATCTCGCTGACCGACCCGACCATGGTGGTCTTGCCGACGCCGAAGCCGCCGGCTATCAGGATCTTGACCGTGTCGGGCGGCGCTGCCGCTGCCACGGTGGTGTCAGAGCCGGCCAAGGCCGTCCCTCACTTTCTGCAACAGGTCCAAATCCGGGGTGCGGGGGGTGACGGGGTGCGGCGGGTGGACGGTGATCAGGCCCGCCTCCAGCAGATCGCAGAGCATGATGGCGACCACGCTCACCGGCAGGTCGAGATGGGCCGCCAGCTCCGCCACGGCGATCGGCCGGGCGCAGCGCCGCAGGATCCGCAGTTGCTCGGGCTGCGGCCGCGGTGCCCGCTCCGGCGGCGGATTTACCGCCGTCACGGTCGTGATCAGGGTGAAGTCGGTGCGGCTCGGCCGGGTCCGTCCCCCGGTCAGCGTGAAGGGACGAACCAGCCGGCCCGCCGAATCGTCTCCGCCCACCTCACGCGCCAGGGCCGACATGCGCCCGCGGTGCCGCCGACAGGTGCTCGCCGATCTTCTTCACCAGCATGTTCATCTGGTACGCCACCACGCCGACGTCCGCGCCCTGGTTGGTGAGGACGACGAGGTGGGCGCCGGGTCCGGCGGAGGTCAGGATCAGATAGCTGTTGGCCATCTCGATCAGCGCCTGGCGCACCGGTCCGCCCCGGAAGTCCATGCTGACGCCCTTGCTGAGGCTCATCAGCCCGGACGCGGTCGCCGCCAGCCGCTCGGCGTCGTCGCGCAGGAACCCGGTGGACTTGCTCACCACCAGTCCGTCCTCGGAGAGCACCACGGCGTGGTTGACGTCGGCGACCCGCTCCACGAGTCCGGTGAGCAACTGGTCGAGCTGGGTGTCCGTGGCGGGCGTGGGGCGTGTCATGGCGATGTCCTTCATGAGCGGTCGTCGGGCGGAGTGGAGGACGTGGCGGAGGCGGCGGACGGGGCGGGGTCGGCCGTGGGCGGCTCCTCGTGGGCGTCGTCGTCATGCGCCCGCCGAGCGGCCGGGACCTTCTGGTCCGGGGCCTCGGGCGCGTCGTGGTCCGCGTCGTCGGCGTCGCGGGCCTGGAGCGTCCCCCGCTGGAAGCAGGCGAGGGAGGAGGCGGCGCGCTCCGCGGTGAAGTCGTCGGTGTCGCCGTCCTCCTCGGCGGGCGGGGCCTCCTCGCGCAGCTCGGCGGCCAGGCTGGTCTGCGGCACCCGCCGGGGGAGCGGGGACAGGCCGTCCAGGCGCGGTTCGGGGGCGGGCGCGGTGCGGGCCGGCACGACCGGGCGGGACTCCCGTACCGGCTCCTGGGGTTCGGCGGCCCCGGCGTGCTCCACCTCGTCGGGTTCCGGCGCCGGTACGTCCCGCACCACGACGTCGTGCGGGATCAGTACGATCGCCGTCGTGCCGCCGTACGGCGAGGAGCGCAGCGTGACCGCGATGCCGTGTCGCCTGGCGAGCTGGGCGATCACGAACATGCCGAGCCTGAGGTCGTCGGCGAGCGCCACCACGTCGAACTGCGGGGGCTCGGCCAACTGGGCGTTGAACGAGGCGTAGTCCTCCTCCGACATGCCCAGGCCGCGGTCCTCGACCTCCACGGCCAGCCCCTTGGCCACCAGCGCGGCCCGCACCCCGACCGGCGCCGGAGCGGGCGAGTACAGCGTGGCGTTCTCGATGAGCTCGGCCAGCAGATGGATGACGTCGGCCACCGCGGGCGGCGCCAGGTGCACCTCCTCCTCGGTGTGCACCTCCACCCGCTGGTACTCTGCGACCTCGCCCACGGCACTGCGCAGGATGTCGATCAGCGCGACCGGCTCGCTCCAGTTGCGGCCCGGGCGCTCGCCGCTGATGATGACGAGGTTCTCCTCGTAGCGGCGCAACTGGCTGGCGGTGGAGTCCAGTTCGTACAGGCCCTTGAGCACCTCGGGGTCCTGGTGCGTGCGCTCCAGCGCGTCCAGCTTGGTGAGCTGGAGGTTGACCAGGTTCTGGCTCTGCCGGGCAATGCCCAGGATGATCTTCTGGAAGCCGCGCCGGGTGTCGGCGAGTTCGACGGCGGTGTGCACGGCGGTGCGCTGCGCGGCGTTGAACGCCTCGGCCACCTGGCCGAGTTCGTCGTGCCCGTAGTCCAGCGGCGGGGTGGCCAGCTCCACGTCGACGGTCTCGCCCCGGTCCAGCCTGGCCACCACGTCGGGCAGCCGCTCCTGGGCCAGACTCAGGGTGGCCTCCCGCAGTCCGCGCAGCCGCCGGGACAGCGAGCGGGTGATCCGCCAGGACATCCCGACGCACAGCAGCAGCGCGAGCAGACCGCCCGCGCTCAGCGACGCGGCCTTGATCAGCAGTGCCCGCGCCTCGTCACCACTGCGCTGCAGGAGCGCGGCCGTCTGCTGCCGGATCAGCACCCCGTACTCGTCCGAGACCTGGACCAGCGCCTTGCGCCACTCCTTCTGCGCGTCCGGTACGGCGATGTCGCCGCCGTCACGCGCCGACGCCCGCGCCGCGAGCACCCGGTCCTCGACGTCCTCCAGCGTCCGCCACGCGGGGCTGCGCAGGATCTTCTCGGTCTCCGTCTTCGCGTTCCCGGTCAGCGAGGGGATGATCTGGTCCTCGACGAGCCAGCGCCGGCTGTTCACCAGCTCCGCGAACTCGGTCCACGCCTTCTCGTCCATCTTCCGCGCCGGCGAGGCCAGCGTCAGCAGCGCGTCCTCCTGGGACACCAGTTCCGCCGCGTGCTCCAGCGCGACGAGCGGGCCCGCCTGCGAGGTGAGGTCGCCGTCGTCGACCTGGGAGAGCTCCTGGAAGGCGTGGATCTGGTCGTCGATGATCGACGTGTACTGCCCCAGTGCCTGTGCGGCGGGGATGTCGGTGGGGTTGTCCACCTGGGCCCGGTAGTACTCCAGGCTGCTCACGGACGCGACGACCGAGTACATCCGGTCCCTGACCCGGGCGGGGGCCTGCTGGATCTCGTCGGACTTCTCGAGCAGCTTGGCGACCGCCTTGTCGGTCTGGGCGCGCTGTGCGTCCAGCGCGGTGCGGGCCGGCTCCTGGCGGGTGGCGAGCCATACGGCCGAGAAGCTGCGCTCCCGCTGGAGGGCGAGCGTGGCCTCGGTGCCCATGGCGCCGGTCGACTTGCTCAGCCCGGTCTGTGCGCGCAGCCCCAGGCCCTCCGAGAACATCTGGATCGTCGTCACGCTCCAGACGGCGGCGAGCGTGACGCTGGGCACCAGCGCCAGCAGGATCAGGGAGAGACGGATGGAGCCGAGGCGGCGCCGGGGACCTGTCCGTGGAGACATTGTCGTCCTAGGGCGATCAGCGGAGGGCGGGCGGGGACAGCACGGAAGCGGAGAGGGAGCGGTCCGGCACGTCACGGGGGATGCGCAGGATGTTATCCGTACAAGTGAGCGTACGCGTCATACGTGACCCAATCTTTGGCGACACCGTCGTGGGAACTGTCCGGTCAGCGGGTTCCATTGGCCGCGAACTTCGCGACCGAGGCGACGTTCGCCTTCGTGACGAACGCGGGCCCGGTGAGCACGGGCGCCTCGCCGCCGCCGAGGGTGTTGCCGTTTTTGTGGTACAGCCAGAGCGAGTCCACCGCGAGATAGCCCTGGAGGTACGGCTGCTGGTCCACGGCGAACTGCACGTCGCCGCCCTGGACCGCCTTGACCAGGTCCGGGTTGAGATCGAACGTCGCGATGCGCGCCTTGGAGCGGGCCTGGTCGGCCGACTTCACCGCGGCCAGCGCGAACTGCGCGCCCATCGTGACCACTTCGTCGATGCCCCGGTCCTGCGCCAGCCGGGCCTCGACGGTCGCGGTCACCGCGTCCATGTCGGTGCCGTCCACGTAGAGGTTCTCGGTCTCGCCGTCGAACGCCTTCTTCACGCCGGCACAGCGTGCCTCCAGGGCGACGTTGCCGCGCTCGTGGATGACGCACAGCGCGTGCTTGGCCTTGAGGTCGTCCAGCTTGTCGCCGACGGCGCGGCCCGCGACGCTCTCGTCCTGGCCGAAGTACTCCAGCAGGCCCGCGGACTTCCATTCGTCTATACCGGAGTTGAGGCCGACCACGGGTATGCCGGCCGCCCGGGCCTCGGCGACGGGACCCGCCATCGCGGCCGGCTTGGCCAGGGTCACCGCGATGCCGTCGACCTTCTGCCGGATCGCGTCCCGCACCAGAGAGGCCTGGCCCGCCGGGTCGTTGTCATCGGCGTAGCTCAGCTCGACGCCGTCCTTGGCGGCCGCCACCCGCGCACCCTTGCGCACCAGCTCCCAGAAGGCGTCCCCCTCGCCGCCGTGGGTGATCAGGGCGACCTTCATCCGCGCGCCGCCCGCGGCGTCCGCGCCGGACGGCTCGTCGCCGCCGCCGACGGCGGAGCAGCCGGCCAGCAGCAGACAGGCGGCGGCAGAGAGAGCGGCGACGCGGGTGGGGACGGGGGAGGGGGGTGGAGTCTTCATGAGGGTGCGGCACCTCGCTGTGCGGCCGAGCCGGGGACGAACGAGAGCACGGCCGACCCGAACAGGGAGTTCGCCGACTCGATGAACTCTCGCTGTGGCGGAGCCAATCGCGTGTGACCATGGGTAGTCAAGTGTGCAACAACACCGCGTGAGTCGTTGCTGCCACATCGTGATGAACCGCTGGCCGGACGGCGAACCGGAACGAGGTGCGCCGTACCGCTTGCGCCCGCAAACCCGGTCAACCGGGCTCGCGCGCGACGGCCCCGCACTCGCCCGGCTCCGTGAGGTCCAGACCGGTGAAGGTTCCTACGGCGCGAGCGCGGCTTCCTTCCTGCGCTGCCGTCGGCTGCGCCGGGGTTCCTGATCCGGCAGCCAGCCGAACGTCAGACAGCTGCCGACCACACCCAGCAGCAGGCCCAGGAAGAACCCGCCCATATTCGATGTGACCCAGGTGCCGAGCGCGATCAGGACGCCGGTGATCGAGTAGAACAGCCGCTGTGCCGGGTTGAACAGCACCAGCAACCCCAGCAACACCATCAGTCCGGGCAGCAGATATCCGGCCACCCCCTGCATGCCGACATGCAGGACGACCTTCAGCGACGCCTTCATGGTGAGCAGGATCCATGCCCCGCCCAGGGCGAGCAGCAGCCCGCCCCAGAACGGCCGGTCGGCCCGCCAGCGGCGGAAGGCCGACCGGAAGCCCTTGTGCTCGCTCACTTCGGGCAACCTTCACTGCTGAAGCGGAGCTTCAGACCGGGAAGCTTGAACACCGCAGCCGTCGTGGCGTAGTTGGTCTGCCGCAGATTGGCGATGCGTACCTCGTCCGACTGCTGGCTGAAGACCCCGATGGGTCCCTTGGGTGCGTTGGCCCCGGCTTTGTCCAGGGTGCTCGCGTCGTTGCCGATCTCGATGTTGCGGAACGCCGCGTCACCCGACAGGTCGGTCGAGTCGGTGGTGAGATCCCTCGCGCTGACCTTCTTTTCCCCACCACCCGCGGTGATGAGCAGGTTCGTGCCGCCGAGATCGACGCTCTGACACAGCTTCGTGAGGGTCGCCTTCTTGATCACGGAGGTGACGACCAGCACCTGGCCGCCGGTGTCGCCCTCGTTGGGGCTGCCCGGCGCCATGTGGTCGAGGCCGCCGTACTGCTCGAAGCCCTCGCCTTTGAGCTCGCTCGCGGTGACCGTGAAGGGCATGCCGGAGATGGCGAACTGAACGCCCAGCGCGCCCTCGGCGGTGAGGACCGCGAGAGTGGCGGCGACCAGGGTGGCCGGCACCGCCATCACGGCGGCGCGGCGCGCCCGGACCCGACCGCGTCTCGCGGGGTCTTCGGGGGTTTCGGACGCTTCGGAAACGGAACCGCTTTCCGGGTTCTCGGACAAGGCCATAGAACTGCTCCCATGTGCAGAAAAGTGTGCGGGTAGGGCATCAGCGGCACGTTGTCCTGGCGCGGACAGCGCCCACGGCGCACGCCTCCTTGCAACTCCCGGCGGGTGCAAGGGCTTTCTCGTACTCCGCAGTAGCCAAGCCGGGAAGTTACCGGTGGTTACACTCGAGGGTCAAGGCAGTTGTGTAAAAAAGGTGTTGATTATGTGCCACCTGTGACTCGGGCGTCACCCGGAGCCTCGCAATGTCCCATGGCGAATATCAACTCCCCGCAAAATCCTTGACGTTGACGGACCCTCAGGTCTACAACTCTCCCTGGCTCCCCCCTGGATCCGTGGCGCCGGATCCGCCGTCACGCGGCCACTGCCCGCGTTCCCGGACCTGATGTCCTTCACATTTCCTTGAGTTCACTCCAAGGCGCCCGCACGGTCGCTTCCCCCTCGGCCCGTGCAGGACGCCCCCGCCGTTGCCGGTCCGTCACGTACGGAGAAGGCGTCACGGGCCGGCAACGGCACATCACCCCTGCAACGAAAGACGAGGTACACCCGCATGCGCACGCGCACCCTCCTCACCCTCGCCGGCACCGTCGCCGCCCTCACCCTCCCCATGGCCGGCCCCGCCTCGGCGGCCGACGGCGCCGTCCTCACCACCGGCTCCGTCGGTGGTACGGCCCTCGCGGCCGGCGAGGTCCTCACCGCGCCGCTGGCGAGCGGCACCGCCGCCACGTTCTACTCCAGCGCGACCGGGACGAGCGGTATCTCCTGCACGTCGTCGCAGTTCACGGCCACCGTGACGGACAACCCCTCAGCGCCCGGGGCCGCGACGGAGTCGGTCTCCGCGCACACCTTCGACGCCGCGAGCTGCACCACCAACGTGCTCGGCGTGCTCGGCGTCACCAGCATCACGGTCAACAACCTGCCGTACAGCGCGGCGGTGGCCTCCGACGGCACCGTCACCGTCACCCCGGCCGAGGGCTCCACCATCCAGACCACGGTCGTCCTGCGGACCCTGCTGGGCAGCATCAACTGCGTCTACCAGGCGCCCAGCCTGTCCGGCACGGCGAGCAACGACGACAACACCATCAACTTCAGCAGCGCTCAGTTCACCAAGGTCTCCGGCTCGGGCCTGTGCTTCGCCAACGGCTACTTCACCGCCAAGTACGCCCCGGTGACCAGCGGTGGCGAGGCGGTCTACGTCAACTGAAGCCCACCGCACCGGAGTTCACCTCCGACGCAACCGCAGCGCCAGGGCGGCGCCCCCGGTGAGCACCAGCACCGCGGCGGCGCCGCCCGCCAGCAGCGGCGTCGACGGCCCCGTGTCCGCGGCCCCGGTGGAAGCCACCGGAGCGCTGTCGCCCTGGGTGCGCGGGGTCCCGGCGCCCGCGGGCGTTGCGGCAGGGGGCGAGGGGTCGGCCGTGCGCCGCTCGCTCGCGCGCGGTTCGGTCGTCGGCGAAGGAGCCGCGGCCGTACGTTCGCTGTCGGCGCCCGCGCCGGGCGACGCCGTGCTCCCGCCGCCCCCGTTCCCGGCGCTCGCGCCTGCCGGGAACACCACGTCCGAGCACGAGTAGTACGTGTCCGGCGTGCTGCTGTTCTGCCAGATGGTGAACAGCACATGCCGCCCGGAGCGATCAGACGGCAGCTTCGCCCGGATCCGGTACGCCCCGTCCGTCAGCGCCGGGTCGGTCACTTCGGCGAACGGCTTCTCGGGAAGGTCGGACCAGGCCAGCGGCTTCGTCGGGTCGTAGCCGGGCTTGGTGAGATAGAGCCGGAAGGTGCCGGTGTGCGGGATCGTCGAGACGTACCGCATGGTCAGGGCGGCGCCCGGGGCCAGCCGGGTCGACGGCCAGTCGGCGCGGGCGAGATCGAGGCCCCGGTAGGCGGGCAGCCCGCCGCTGCACAGCATCCCGTCGGGGACGACCTGCCGGTCCCGGCCGTTCACCTGCGCGATCCGCAGATTGTCCCAGGCCGTGAAGGGCGCACCGTTCGACGCCACGGCGGCCCGGCACGCCGCCGACCCCGCGGCGCTGCCGCCGTCGGGGGAACAGGCGTACACCCTGCTCGTCGGATCCGTCGGCGCCCCGTGCGCCTGCGCCGGGCCCGCCGTCCCCACCGTGAACAGCAGCGGTGTGACGGCGGCGGCCGCCAGGGCGAAGCGGTGCGATCTCATCCAGGGCATCCGGGGCATCCGGAACGTCTCCTCGGCCGGCGCGGGAACGGTCCTCGTCCAGTACGGGGGACGGGAACGGCGCGTTCACCGACCGATAAAGCGGGCAGAGACCGTCATTACCGGTCAACCGCCCGACACAGAGGGGGGTGTTCCAGCCGGATCGAGGGTTTCCCCTGTATCCCGATGACCTTTTCTTTGCCTATCGTTCGACCACAGCCGACCCACAGGTAACCCCGAACGGGTCGTCGCTCGTGCCAGGCCGGCCACCGCACCCCGCACTTTCGATATACCCCCCGCCGCTTCGAGGACGAAGCGAAATCGTCCGCCGCTCCGCGCTGTCCGGAGTACGGCCGGTACACGAAAGGCACTCCCCTTGCGTACCTCCACATCTCTCAGACGGAACCTGATATCCGTCGCCGCGGTCTCCGCCGCGCTCTTCACGGCCGCCACCACCTCGGTCGCCGTGGCCCAGGACGCCCCCTCACAGGAGGCCGCCGTCCCGACGGCGCAGACCGAGGCCGCCCCCGGCACCCCGGCCGAGCGCCTCATCGTCGGCTACAAGTCCGGCGCCGTCGAGGCCAGGTCGGACAAGGCCGCCAAGGCCGACGCCGCCGCCAAGGGCGAGAAGGCCGGCGAGAACGTCGACTTCCAGCGCCGCCTCGGCTCCGGCGCCGCCCTCGTCGACCTGGGCGCGAAGCTCACCAAGGCGGACGTCGCCGACGTCGTCGCCGAGTACCAGGCCGACCCGCAGGTCGCCTACGTCGTGCCGGACCGGCTGAACAAGCCGCTGGCCACGCCCAACGACACCGAGTACGGCAAGCAGTGGGACCTGTTCGAGTCCACCGCCGGCATGAACGTGCCGGGTGCCTGGGACGTCGCCACCGGCAGCGGGGTGACCGTCGCCGTCATCGACACCGGCTATGTCAGCCACTCCGACCTCGGCGCGAACGTCGTCGCCGGCTACGACTTCATCTCGGACACCGCGGTCGCCAATGACGGCAACGGCCGTGACAGCAACCCGGCCGACCCGGGCGACTGGACCACGGCCAACGAGTGCCAGCCCGGCTGGACCGCCCAGTCCTCCTCCTGGCACGGCACCCACGTCGCGGGCACCATCGCGGCCGTCACCAACAACGGCAAGGGCGTCGCGGGCATCGCGCACGGCGCGAAGATCTCCCCGGTGCGCGTGCTCGGCAAGTGCGGCGGCTACGACTCCGACATCATCGACGCCATCACCTGGGCGTCCGGCGGCACGGTCTCCGGTGTCCCGGCGAACGCCAACGTCGCCAAGGTCATCAACATGAGCCTGGGCGGCGGCGGTTCCTGCACCACCGCGACCCAGAGCGCCATCAACGCCGCCGTGAACCGCGGCACCACGGTCGTCGTCGCGGCGGGCAACAGCAACGCCAACGCGGCCAACTACTCGCCGGCGAGCTGCAACAACGTCATCAGCGTGGCGGCCAGCGACCGCGAGGGTAACCGCTCGTACTACTCCAACTTCGGTTCGGTCGTCGACATCGCCGCTCCGGGCGGGGAGACGAACTCCGTCACAGGCAACGGCATCCTGTCCACGCTGAACTCCGGCGCCCAGGGGCCGTCCAGCGAGAACTACAAGTACTACCAGGGCACCAGCATGGCCGCCCCGCACATCGCGGGCCTCGCCGCGCTGATGAAGTCGGCGAACTCCTCGCTCACCCCGGCCCAGATCGAGTCCGCGATCAAGACCAACTCGCGTGCTCTCCCCGGCACCTGCTCGGGCGGCTGCGGCGCGGGCCTGGCGGACGCGGCCAAGACGGTGCAGGCGGTGAGCGGCGGCTCCGGCGGCTCCACGGGGGGCACCACCTTCACCAGCACCACCGCGGTCTCCATCCCGGACAACGGCTCCGCGATCGAGTCCCCGATCACCGTCAGCGGCCGCAGCGGCAACGCCCCCTCGGCCCTCCAGGTCGGCGTGGACATCACCCACACCTGGCGCGGTGACCTGGTCATCGACCTCGTCGCCCCGGACGGTTCGGCGTACCGCCTGAAGTCCGCCAGCTCCTCGGACTCCGCGGACAACGTCAACGCCACCTACACGGTGAACGCCTCCAGCGAGGCCGCCAACGGCACCTGGAAGCTGCGCGTCCAGGACGTCGCGGCGCAGGACACGGGTCGGCTCAACAGCTGGAAGCTGACCTTCTGAGCGGACGCGTACCACAAGCGGGCGGGCCGGCCGATGCGGATGGGGCATCGGCCGGCCCGCCGTCATGTGCTGCCGGGTGGCGCCCGGCGGACGCCATGGAAACCATCACTCCGGTCTGCGCCTGCACGCTCAGCGACGGGACAGGTCCAACTCCGCCCGCTCCGCGTCGCCCTCGTCGATGGTGATGTCGACGAGGGCCTGCAGCCTGCACGGCAAGCCAAGTCGAAACCTGCGCGCCCGGCGTACGCCGGGGCGATTCGGGCAGGGCCGGGCGACCCCAGCCCGCATTGAAAACAAACCGATCGCCTCGTACGCTAACGCTCGCGGCACGGGCAGCTCGCAGGTCTGTCAGCGCACATACGGGGGCCCAAGGAGGACACATGTCTTTTCCGCGCGTTCACCGGGCCTCGTCGGCGGAAACGTTTCTCACCGGTGTCACCAGCGCCGACACCCATCGGTTCACCGTTTTCGCCGAGTGGTCGCAGGCACATCGGTTACACGTGTCGGCAGACCGGTCGGGGTTCACCACCCGTCCCGAACCGCTGGATCGAGGCGGCCGCCCGGCCCGCCGTGACCTGGACAAGCGCGGCCGCCTACCGCCGACTTCGGGTGGCCGTACTCCAAGTCGATACCGAACATGCTGTTTTCTTCGGCCATTCACCGGACCATGTGCCCGGGATGCTCCTGCTGGAGGCCGCCCGCCAGGCGCCACCCGTCCAGAAAATGGAAGCGGATGCGAACGCCGGCGGCCCGTATGACGTACAAGTCTTGGGACGGCAGGGGGAGTCGACGGTGTGCGAGTGCGAGGTGGGCCCTGTGCGCGGGTGAGTTATCGTGTACAGGGAGTAAGAAACAAACGGCACGAGCCGTTCTTTTTCCGTCCTCAGGAGAAACAGCCGATGGCGAGGCAGTTACGCGCGGAACAGACCCGCACCACGATCCTCACGGCCGCAGCCGAGCTGTTCGACCGTCACGGCTATGAATCGACCAGCCTCAGCGACATCGTCGAGCATGCCCAGGTCACCAAGGGGGCGCTGTACTTCCACTTCGCCGCGAAGGAGGACCTGGCGCAGGCGATCATGGAAATGCAGTCCAGAGCCTCCCGGCAGGTGGCCAGCGAGATGGACGCCCGGGGCCACACCGCACTGGAGGCGCTGATACGCACGACGTTCGGCATCACCCGCCTCGCCGTCGAGGGCCCGGTCACCCGGGCCGGCCTGCGCCTGGCCACCGGGGGAGTGGTGATACGGCCGCCGCTGCGGCACCCCTTCACCGAGCTGCTGGACATCTCCACCCGCAAACTCCACGGCGCCGCCAGGGAGTCCGACATCCACCCGGACGTCGACGCCGACGCCGCGGCCCACGCCCTCGTCTGCTTCTTCGTCGGCACCCGAGTCGTCGGCCGCTCCCTCGAACCCGTCGCCCGCCAGCCCCGCAGGGTCGCCGAGATGTGGCACCTCATGATCCGCGGCCTGGTCCCCGTACCCCGCCGGGCCCGCTATCTCGCGCTCGCGACACAGTTGGAGCGGGAGATCCAGGCGGTGTTCTGAAAGTCCCGGGCGCCGTCGGTGCTGTGCGGGACGTTCAAAGCATCCCCTGGGCCGCATGACACGGGCGGTACCGTGAGGCGCATGCCCGAGAGGTCCGACACCCCGCCCGCGCCCGTGCTCCTCGGGAACGAACCCGGCTCGTTCCCGCACAGCGTGCTCGCCGAGCGGCATCCCGCGATCATCCGGCAGGTGCGGGAGGCCTTCCCGTACGACCCCGACCGGCACCGCGCCCTGGACGCGCTCCTCGCGAGCTGCACCAAGGGCGTGATCGAACCGCTCCCCGCCGACGCGCACGACCGGGACCGCTGGGCGGCATGGGGCACCGAGGAGTACACCGGCCGCTCCTGGTTCGACGTACCGTGGCTGTGGTCGGAGAGCTACTTCTACCGCCAACTTCTTGAAGCCGTCGGCTACTTCACGCCCGGACCCTGGCAGGGCATCGACCCCTTCCGCCCCTCCAAGCTGGCCGAACTCGACGCCCCGGAGACGGACGAGGAACTGTCCGCCCTCGACGCCCTCACCGACCGGCCCGCCGACGAACAGGACCGGGCGCTGCTGCACGGCTCGCTCTGGGGCAATCGCGCGGACCTCGGCTTCCGGCTGTCCGCCGCGCACGACGAGACCGCCTCCGACACCCCGCCCCTGGTGGCCGACGACAGCGCGACCCTGTGGTCCCTCCTGCCGCCCACCGGCTCGGCCACCCTGTGCCTGATCGCCGACAACGCGGGCCGCGAACTCGTCCCCGACCTGCTCCTCATCGCCCGTCTCCTCACCCAGGGGCGCGTCGCACGGGCCGTCCTGCACATCAAGCCGTATCCGTACTACGTCTCCGACGCCACCCACGCCGACGTCCTCGACGCCCTGCGCCGGCTCTCGGCGGCACCGGGTGCCGCCGCGACGTACGGCCACACGCTCTGGTCGGCGATGACGGACGGCCGCCTCACCGTCCGCGCGCACCCCTTCTCCAGTGCCCCGCTGCCGTACGCGGCCATGCCCGCCGACCTCCGCGCGGAGCTGGCCGACGCCACCCTCACCCTCGTCAAGGGCGACCTCAACTACCGCCGCCTCGTCGGCGACCGGCTCTGGCCACCGACCACACCGTTCACCGAGGTCACCGCCCACTTCCCCGGCCCGGTCGCCGCCCTGCGCACCCTGAAGTCCGATGTGATCACCGGCCTGGACGCCGGCACGGAGGCGGCGCTGGTGGCGGCGGAGGGCCAGAAGTGGCGGACCGGTGGAACGCATGCGCTGATCCAGGTGCGGAGGTGACCCGGGTGGTGGCCGGGCTCAGGTGATCCGCATCGGCAGCGACTTGATCCCGTTGATGAAGTTCGACAGCAGCCGCCTGGGCGGCCCCGCCGTGCGCAGTACGGGCAGCACCCGCACGGCCTCCCGGTAGAGCACCCGCAACTGCAGCCGGGCGAAGTGCGCGCCCAGACAGACGTGCGGGCCGTCGCCGAAGGACACCTGCGGATTGGGCGCGCGGGACAGGTCCAGTCGGTCCGGGCCGGCGAAGACGCGTTCGTCGCGGTTGGCGGAGGCGTGGAAGACGACGACCTTGTCACCCGCGCGGATGCGCCGCCCGGCCAGCTCCGTGTCCTCGGCGGCGGTGCGGCGGAAGGTGAGAACGGGAGGATGCCAGCGCAGCAACTCATCGACGGCCGGGGCGAGTTGGACGCGACCTTCGCGCAGGCGCGCGCACGCCTGCGGGTGCTCGGCCAGCGCCAGCAGCCCGCCCGGCGCCGCGCTGCGGACGGTGTCGTTGCCCGCGACGGTGAGCAGGAAGAAGAACATCTCCAGCTCCGGACCGGCGAGTTCGGCGTCGTGAGCCAGGGTGGTCATCACGTCGTCGGCGGGGTAGCGCCGCTTGTGGGCGGCCAGTTGGCCGGCGTAGTCGAACATGTCCCGCAGCATCGCGGGCGAGCGCGGATTGACCGGCCTGCCCTGGGCGTCCCGCACCTGGGGACCGGCCTCGTCGGGATCCTGGTAGCCGATGACCCGCCGCGTCCAGTGCAGCAGCAGCCCGCGGTCCGCCTCCGGCACGCCGAGCAGGTCGGCCAGGTTGAGCAGGGCGTAGTCGTCGGTCACGGCGGCGACCAGGTCCACGGTGCCGTCCCCCGTGCGGGCCGTGTCCAGGGCCTGCGCGAGGAGCGTGTGCGCCCGTGCCTCGGCGAGCCCGGCGAAACGGTCGACGCGGCCGGGAGTGAAGGCCCGGCTGACCAGCCGCCGCAGCCGGCCGTGTCCCGGCGGGTCCTGATTGAGCATCATGCGCCGGATGAACGGCAGGTCGTCCGGGTCGGGGTCGCGGATCTGGGTCGCGCCGATGTACGAGGAGTACGTCGCCGAGTCCTTGAGCACCCGCACGACGTCCGCGTGCCGGGTCACCGCCCAGAACCCCGGCCCGGCCGGCCAGCCCAGCACCTCGTGCTCGTCCTGCCGGGCCACGGGATGGTGGTCGCGCAGGACGCGGTAGGCGTCGTAGGGCACCCCGGTGGCGTACTGCCGGGGGTCGAAGACGTCGGGGACGGGGGGAGCGTCGTGGACGGTCACGTGACCAAGGTGACGTATATCGGTGAAGACCGACAGATCGGCGCGTCGGGTTGCTGTGCTGAGGGCCCGTGTTCAGGTGCTCCATGTCGTACTCCATGTGGTGATCATGACAAATTCTTGCTAGTCATGGCGGCATGCCGTTACGTCAATTGCGCTCGGGAACGAGGACTGCGGCGGCCGCCGCGGCCACCCTCATGCTGGTGGCGGTCACCGCTTGCGGCGACGACGGGGACTCCGCGTCCGGAGCCGACGGCCGGGAGACCGTACGGGTGGCGGCCCTGCCCCTGATCGACTGTGTCGCCCTGTATATCGCGCAGGACCGGGGCCTGTTCGAGAAGGAGGGGCTCGACGTCCGCATCCAGCAGATCCAGCAGAGCCTCCAGGCGCTGCCCGCCCTGGCCAAGGGCCAGATCGACATGGTCGCCAGCGCGAACTACGTGACCTATCTCCAGGCCCATGAGCAGGGCACCCTCGACATCCGGATCGTCGCCGAGGCGATCAGGGCGGCGCCGCGGATGATGGATGTGCTGGTCTCCGAGGACTCGGACATCAAGAGCATCGCCGACCTGGCGGGCAAGAAGCTCGCCGTCAACGTGCTGAACAACGTCCAGTCGCTCACCTTCAACGAGATCCTTCAGAGACAGGGCGTCGACCGGCCCGTCTACCGGGCGATCCCCTTCCCGCAGATGGGCGCGGCGCTCGACGAGGGACAGGTGGACGCCGTGCACGCGGTCGAGCCCTACGACAACGCCATCCAGCACGACCTGAACGCCAGGGTCCTCATCGACGGCTCGTCCCCGCCGGTGGAGTCGATCCCGCTGAGCGGCTACATCAGCACGAGCAAGTACGTGGGCGGCAACGGCGAGACGCTGGCCGCGTTCCGGCGGGCCCTCAAGGCGGCCGTGGAGATCGCGGAGAAGGACCCGTCCGTCGTCCGGGACATGCTGCCGACGTACACCAAGGTGACCGAGGAACAGGCCGAGTCGATCGACCTGCCCCTCTTCCCGCCCACCGTGGACGCCGCGCAGCTCACCCGGCTCACCGACCTGATGAAGAAGCAGGGGATGCTGAAGAAGCCGATCGACCCCGCGTCGTTGCAGCAGCACGGAGAGGCGGCCGCGTCGAACTCCCCGGCACTGCCCCCTTCATCGCGGCCGGCATCCGCATCTCGGCCGCGGTCGCCCTCATCCTGGCCGTCGCCACGGAGATCCTCTCCGGCTTCGGCGAGGGCCTGGGCATCTTCATCGCCCAGGCGGGCCTGGCGACCGACGGCACCCGGGATGCGCTGGCGGGGGTGGTGTGGGCGGGGGCTCTCGGGCTGGTCATCAACGGGGTGCTGGTGTGGGGGGAGCGGAGGTTGTTTCCGTGGACGCCGGGCCGGCGGGGCGCCGTGAGGTGAGGGGAGTCATGGAGTGAGGGCACTGGGCGGGCAGGTCGCTTCGGCCGGCCTGGTCGCGCGTACCGGCCGGCTGACCGTGCTTCATGCGGTGAGGAGGGCTGATGAACGGCTCTGACGCAGCCGCATCCGAGCCGCGGGGGGTGTCCGGCTCTGACGCAGCCGCATCCGAGCCGCGGGGGATGCCCGGCCCTGCCGAGGCCGACGCGTCCCGTGCCGGAGGGCGGCCTGTCGCGGCGCGGCAGGGCACGGCCACGCACCGCCGCTTCGTCTCCGTCCCGGTCGTCGTACGCCACGCTCTGCTCCGCTGGCTCGTGCTCGCTCTCGCCGTGGCCGTATGGCAGTGGGGTGCCGGTGCGCACGGCAGCGTGTACTTCCCGCCGCCCGCCGAGATCGCGCGGCACGCCGTCGATCTCTGGTTCTCGGGACCCGCCCGGCACGTCTTCCTCACCGAGGCGGCCGTCGGCGACGTCCTGCCCAGCCTCGGGCGGATGGCCGCCGGGTTCGCCGTCGCCGCCGTCGCCGGGATCGCGCTCGGTGTCGCGATCGGCCGCTCGCGGCGGGTGTACGCCCTGTGCGACCCGGTTCTGCAGTTCGCCCGCGCCGTGCCGCCGCCCGCGCTGGTCCCCGTGTTCGTCGTGATCTTCGACTTCGGTACGCCGATGCAGATCGCGTCGATCGTCTTCAGCGCCGTCTGGCCGGTGCTGATCAACACGGCCGAAGGCGCCCGCGACACCGACCCCCTGCGCGTCGAGGTCGCCGCCGTCCTGCGCCTCACCCCCGCCGAACGGCTCCGCTTCCTGATCCTCCCGTCCGCGCTGCCCCGCATCTTCGCCGGCCTGCGCCTGAGCCTGTCCCTCTCCCTCATCCTCATGGTGTTCTCGGAACTGCTCCCGGGCACCGCCAACGGCATCGGCTTCACCCTCACCGACGCCCAGTCCCGCTCCGACCTGCTCACCGTCTGGGCGGCACTGGTCCTGCTGGGCGCCCTCGGCTACCTCCTCAACACGGGCCTGCTGGCGGTCGAGAAGCGACTCGTGGGCAGGGAGAGGACGACGACCACATGACCCCCACACCCCGTACCACCACCGTCCAGGGACAGCCATGCTCCGCCTAGCCGCGGTCGGCAGGCACTACGGCGACCACCAGGTCCTGCACGACATCACCCTCACCGTGCCCGACGGCCAACTCCTGTGTGTCGTGGGCCCGTCCGGCTGCGGCAAGTCCACCCTCCTGCGCACTATCGCGGGACTGCTGCCCGGCTACGACGGCACGATCACGCTGGACGACACCCCAGTACGGGGCGTCCCCGACAACCTGGCCGTGGTCTTCCAGGACTACGCCCGCTCCCTCTATCCCTGGCTCACGGTCCGCGAGAACGTGGCCCTCCCGCTGCGCCGCCGGGGTCTGCCGCGAGCGGAACGCCGCGCCGAGGCCGACCGCATCCTGGCCCGCGTCGGCCTCACCGACACCGCGCGCCGCCACTCCTGGCAGCTCTCCGGCGGTATGCAGCAACGCGTGGCGATCGCCCGCGCCCTGGTCTGCCGCCCCTCCCTGCTCCTCATGGACGAACCCTTCGGCTCCCTGGACGCCCAGACCCGCGAGGACCTGGAGGACCTGCTCCTGGAGGTCCACCGCACGGACGGCGCGACGATCGTCTTCGTCACCCATGACATCGACGAGAGCGTGTACCTGGGCGACCGAGTCGTCGTCCTCTCCCCGGGACCGGGCGCCAAGGTCGTCCTGGACCTGCCGGTGGAACTCCCCGGCACCCGGGACCAGATCACGACCCGGGGCTCGGCGGAGTTCGTCGCGCTGCGATCGGAGGTGGGACGGGCGGTACGCAACAGATGACAGCCCTCAGCCCAGCCACACGTCCTGCCACACCATCCGATGGTCGGACGTCGGCACCGTCACCCCGTCCCCCACCAGCCGGTACAGCGGGTCCCCGGACGTCGGCCAGAAGACACCGTTCGCACCCGGTATCAGCCCCTTGGACGGCAGCACGTAGTCGACCCGCAGATTTCCGGGCGCGTTGTCGCCGAAGTCGGAGGTGTCGTACGCAGGATCCCCGAGGTGCGAGCCATTGGCGCCGCCCTGGAGCCTCGCGGCCTCCACCCCGCCCGCACTCGCCGGCGCGGCGGCCGGAGCGTTCACCGCCGGATGGTCGAGCAACTGCACGATCGCGTGGTCGTAACTGTCACCGTCATACGGATCGGCGTTGTTGTCACCCGCGATCACGAACCGCGCCCCGGCCCGCAGCCCACCGCGCCGGCCCTTGTCGTCGTAGAGGTACGAGCTGCGCCGCCGCCCGCCGACGTAGTCGGCCCACAGCCGGATCTCGTCATGGTTGCGCCGCCCGTTGCGGTCCTCGGCGCCGTCGAAGGTGGGCGGCGTCGGGTGCGAGACCAGGAAGTGCACGGTGTCGCGCCCGATGCACACCGGCACGTCCCAGTGGCTCTTCGAGGACAGCCGCAGGATCGCGCGGGCCTCGTCGCTGTAGTAGTCCGGCGGCATGATGTGGCCCGGCATGTCCTTCCACAGGAAGCGCTGGAAGGTGCGCACCGCGCGCGTGTCGATCGGGTACTTCGACAGCACGACCATGCCGTACTGCCCCGGGAACCAGCCATAGCCGTAGGCGTCCTGGGCGTACGCGTCCGACCCCGGCGTCGTGACCGCGCCGTTCTTGCCGTCGAGGTCCACGCCGGTGGCTACGCCCGTGTTCACCGGGCCGGTGAAGTGGTACGGGAAGCGGACCGGCTCGGCGCCGTTGTGCCCGACGGCCAGGTAGTTGCGCAGGAACAGGCGGACCGCTCTGCCCCGCTCGTCGTAGTCGAACTCGTTGATCAGCAGGACGTCCGGGTCGACCCGCTGGATGGTCTCGGCGACGTTGCGCGCCTGGGCGTTGTCCGGCGTGGACAGATCGGCGATCAGCGCGCCCTGGGCGGAGCGGTTCAGCGAGGCGTTGAAGGTGGCGAACCGGACGGACCGGCGGCCGTGCCGCTCGGTCGCCGAGGCCGGGAACGCCGCGGTGGTGGCCAGCGCCGCTCCGGCGAGGGAGGCCAGCGCCGTGCGACGGGAGAGAGATCCGGTGGGGTTCATCGCTACTCCGGTGCGGGAGGGGACACAGAGCCGGAAGAAGTCTGCGCGCGTAGAGATGAACGCCACAAGCCCCCGCGAGAACTCCCGGATTCACCCCGCATTCACGCGATGGTGTGATCATGTCCCGCACCGCGGATGCCCGTCGGGGGCCGGGGGTAGGGCCCGGCCATGACGCAGCAGCCCTTCGAACTCCCGCACTTCTACATGCCGTATCCCGCGCGGCTGAACCCGCATGTCGACGAGGCCCGCGCCCATTCGACCGAGTGGGCGCGCGAGATGGGCATGCTGGAGGGATCCGGGATCTGGGAGCAGGCCGATCTGGACGCGCATGACTACGGTCTGCTCTGCGCCTACACCCATCCCGAATGCGACGGCCCCGCCCTGTCCCTGATCACCGACTGGTACGTGTGGGTCTTCTTCTTCGACGACCACTTCCTGGAGACCTTCAAGCGCACCCAGGACCGCGCCGGCGGCAAGGCCTATCTCGACCGGCTGCCGCTGTTCATGCCGATGGACCTGGCGACGCCGATGCCGGAACCGCAGAACCCGGTCGAGGCGGGCCTCGCCGACCTGTGGACGCGCACGGTGCCCAAGATGTCCGCCGACTGGCGCCGCCGTTTCGCCGTGGCGACCGAGCATCTCCTCAACGAGTCCCTGTGGGAACTGTCCAACATCAACGAAGGCCGCGTCGCCAACCCCGTCGAGTACATCGAGATGCGCCGCAAGGTGGGCGGCGCCCCCTGGTCGTCGGGCCTGGTGGAGTACGCGACCGCCGAAGTCCCCGCGTCCGTCGCCGAGTCCAGGCCGCTCAGGGTGCTGATGGAGACGTTCTCCGACGCCGTGCACCTGCGCAACGACCTGTTCTCCTACCAGCGCGAGGTCGAGGACGAGGGCGAACTCAGCAACGGCGTCCTGGTGCTGGAGAAGTTCTTCGGCTGCACCACCCAGGAGGCCGCCGACACCGTCAACGACGTCCTCACCTCCCGGCTCCACCAGTTCGAGCACACCGCCTTCACCGAAGTACCCGCCGTCGCGCTGGAGAAGGGCCTCACCCCCGAGGAGGTGGCGGCGGTCGCCGCGTACACCCAGGGGCTGCAGGACTGGCAGTCCGGCGGCCACGAATGGCACCTGCGCTCCAGCCGGTACATGAACGAGCGCGCCGAGCCCACCACGCCCTGGCGAGGCCCGTCCGGAGCCGGCACCTCCGCCGCCGACGTCGGCGCCCTGCTCGCCGCGGCCGGCGCCGAACGCCTGCGCGCCTACACGCACGTGCCGTACCAGAAGGTCGGCCCGTCCCTGCTCCCCGACTTCCACATGCCCTTCGAGGTCGAGCTGAGTCCGCACCTCGCCGCCGCCCGAGGGCGCCTGACGGAGTGGATGCACCGCATGGGCATGCTCCAGGAGGGCGTGTGGGACGAGGACAAACTCGCCGCCTACGACCTTGCGCTGTGCTCGGCCGGTCTGGACCCCGACGCGACCCCCGAGGCCCTCGACCTCAGCGCCCAGTGGCTCGCCTGGGGCACCTACGGCGACGACTACTACCCCCTCGTCTTCGGCCACCGCCGCGACCTGGCCGCCGCCCGGCTCACCACCCGGCGACTGTCGGACTGCATGCCCCTCGACGGCGAGCCGGCACTGATCCCCGCCAACGGCATGGAACGCGGCCTGGTCGACCTGTGGGCGCGCACCACGGCCGAGATGACCGAGCAGGAGCGGCGCACCCTGAAGGACGCGGTGGACGTCATGACCGAGAGCTGGGTGTGGGAGCTGTCCAACCAGCTCCAGAACCGCATCCCCGACCCGGTCGACTATCTGGAGATGCGCCGCGAGACCTTCGGCGCCGACCTCACTCTCAGCCTCTGCCGCATGGGCCACGGCCCCGCCGTACCGCCGGAGGTGTACCGCAGCGGGCCCGTCCGCTCACTGGAGAACGCCGCGGTCGACTACGCCTGCCTCCTCAACGACGTCTTCTCGTACCAGAAGGAGATCGAGTACGAGGGCGAGATCCACAACGCGATCCTCGTCGTGCAGAACTTCTTCGGCATCGACTACCCGACCGCGCTGGAGGTCGTCCACGACCTGATGACCCAGCGCATGCAGCAGTTCGAGCATGTCGCCGCGCACGAACTGCCCATCGTGTACGAGGACTTCGGGCTCTCGGAAGAGGCTCGGGAGATCATGGGGAACTATGTGGTCGACCTCCAGAACTGGATGGCGGGCATCCTGAACTGGCACCGGACGGTCCTCCGCTACCAGGCCGAGTACCTGGCCCGCCGGGCCCACGGTTTCCTGCCGGACCGCGCGCCCGCCGTGCCCGCCCTCATCTGACCTCCCGCACCCGCGCCGCGGTCTTGTCGGCGAGTTCCCGGACGCCCCGCGCGGCGTTCTCCGAGAGCTCGCCGAGTATCGCGTCGGCGGCCGTGAGGAGCGCGCGGGCCTCGTCGGCGAGGCCCGCGTCGGCCAGGGCGCGGGTGAGCAGGTAGTGCTCCTCGGCGATGAAGCGGCCCAGGTTCACGTTCCGCCAATGGCGCAGCGAGTCGTCTCCCGGGGTGTCCAGGGCGTCCCGCACGGCGGCCAGGCTTCTCACGGCCTCGCACAGCAGGCCCGACTCTCGCTCCAGACGGGCCTGGGTGTGCCGGGCCGAGACCCGGTCCCACGTCGTCTCCTGAAGCGCGGCGTACAGACGGTGGGCGCGCAGCGCCTGTGGCAGGTCGCCGAGTCTCTCGAAGTCATGGGCGAGCGCGCTCAAAGGGGCCGTGGCCAGCGCGTGTGGCGCGTCGGGGCGGCGGAGTCCGCTCTGGTCCAAGACGATCTCGTCGAGTTCGCGGATCAGCGTCACCCGGGCCAGCTCGGTCATGCCCTGGTCGTAGGCCAGGTCGGTCCAGGTGCTCACCGGCTCGTCCGAGGGGTCCGTGCCGAACAGCACGTCGTCGAGCTCCCGCGCCCACTCCCGCAGCTTCTCCCCGGCCGCACCTGGTTCCGGCATTCCGCCGAGGCCGCACGCGGTGTCGAAGTCCGTCTCCCGCACCTCGTGCAGCAGAGGCAGATCCTCCGGGTCCCCGCGCAACCCCACCAGTACGGTGGCCAGGCGCAGTTCGTCCGTCATCGAGGACTTCGTCTCGTGCCGCAGCAGATGCCGCAGCAGCTCCAGATCGCCCTCGGCACGGTCGAACTGCGCGGCCCGCAGGGCGAGTCGGCGCCGTACGGCGTCCTCGGCCAGCTCCTCCCACGCCGTGCGGTCGCCGGCCCGCAGCCGGGCGAGGTCGGCGTGGCCGCTCGCGAGCACCGGCTCCCACAGGGGCGGGCGCGGGTAGGTGTCGAGCAGTCGATAGGCGCTGTGCTCCAGGTCGTTCAGCAGGACGAAGTCGGGCTCGGTGCGCAGGAGCGCGGCCCGGAGCATGGCTTCGAGCTGCGCGGGAGAGCGCTCCGGAAAGCCCAGCGCGGCGCGCAGTTCGGCCCGTGCCCGGTTGAGTTCACCCCGCTGTTCGTGCCCCTCCTCGTCGTCCTCGACCTCCGCCAGACCGATCCTGATCTCCAGTGCCTCGTCGACGCTGGAGCCGATGATCCCGGCCGAGCCCTCCGAGTCGGCGTACAGCACCGAGCCGTCCGCGCACACGAAGTACGTGCCGCCCGTGTCGTCCCCGGCCACCACCTCGAGGGGTCCGCCCGAGGCGAGGCGGACCGACTCGACATGGCCATGGGCGGCACGGGAGATGTCGAAGTCGAAGGGGAACGCCGCCAGTTCGGCCAGACGCGGGTTCTCTCGGAGCAGCCGCAGCGCGTGATCGGTCATGTCACAGAACGTAACAGCCCTCACTGACAGCGGACTTCCCCCCTCCGGATGCCGTTTCCGAAACTTTTCGTGCGGAACGGGACATTCAGGGAACTTCGCCGGTGCGCCGGGAGTCTTCTGGGGTGAAGGGGAACAGACGACGAGAACACACGGGGGTGTTCGACCTTGACCGACATCATCGAGAGGCTCACGGACAGCGACACCAAGGCCGAGACGAAGGAGCAGCCGCTCGGCACCGGCGAGCTCACGCCGTACGCGGCCCCGCTGCCCGTCCCGCCCGTCCTGCGCCCGGCCTCCGACGACGTCCTGCGCGAGACCGAGATCGCGTTACGCCCGACCTGGGTGCGCCTGCACCCGCAGTTGCCGCCGACCCTGATGTGGGGCTACGACGGCCAGGTGCCCGGCCCCACCATCGAGGTGCGGCGCGGACAGCGCGTGCGCATCGCCTGGACCAACCGCATTCCCCAGGACAGCGAGTACCCGGTCACCGCGGTCGAGGTGCCGCTGCGCACGGACGGCCGCCCGCAGGCCGGCACCGAGCCCGGCCGCGAGGGCGTCGAGCCCGACAAGGACGTCGCCGCCCTGCCCGCCTGGACGGTCACCCACCTGCACGGCGCCCAGACGGGCGGCGGCAACGACGGCTGGGCGGACAACGCGGTCGGCTTCGGCGACGCCCAGCTCTCCGAGTACCCGAACGACCACCAGGCGGTGCAGTGGTGGTACCACGACCACGCGATGAACATCACCCGGTGGAACGTGATGACGGGCCTGTACGGCACCTACCTCGTCCGTGACGACGAGGAGGACGCCCTCCACCTGCCCTGCGGGGAGCGGGAGATCCCGCTGCTGCTCGCCGACCGCAACCTCGACACCGACGAGGACGGCCGGCTCAACGGGCGGCTGCTGCACAAGACGGTGATCGTCCAGCAGGAGAACCCGGAGACGGGCAAGCCGGTCTCCCTCCCGTTCACCGGCCCGTACACCACGGTCAACGGCCGCATCTGGCCGTACGCCGACGTGGACCCCGCCTGGTACCGCTTCCGGCTGGTCAACGCGTCCAACGCGCGCACCTTCGACCTCGTCCTGATCGACGAGGACGACAACCCGGTGCCGGGCATCGTCCATCAGATCGGCAGCGACGGCGGGCTGCTGCCGCGCCCGGTCCCGATCGACTTCGAGGGCGCGCTGCCCACGCTGACCGCGGCGCCGGCCATGGGGGTGCCCCCACGCCCTTAAGGCAGTGGGGGAGCTTCGACCTGCTCGTCGACTTCCGCGGGCTCGCCGGCCGGCGGCTCCGCCTGGTCAACAAGGGCGGCAACCAGCCGCCGGGCGTGCCGGACCCGGCCGGTGACGTGCGCTATCCGGCGGTCGTGGAGTTCCGGGTCGGGGAGCGGTGCGAGGAGGACACCTTCGAACTGCCCGAGGTGCTCTCCGGCTCCTTCCGCCGGCTGACGCACGACATCGAGCACGGCCACCGCCTGATCGTGCTCACCCCGCCTGCCACCAAGGGCGGCGGCGGCCATCCCGAGATGTGGGAGATGACGGAGGTCGAGGACCCGGGCGACATCCAGGTCCCCACCGACGGCGTCATCCAGGTCACCGGACCGGACGGGAGGACCAGGACCTACCGGCGCATCGCCCGCACGTTCAACGACGGCCTGGGCTTCACCATCGCCGAGGGCAGCCACGAGCAGTGGAGCTTCCTCAACCTCGCGCCGATCGTCCACCCCATGCACATCCACCTGGCCGACTTCCAGCTCCTGGGCCGGGACGCCTACGACGTCTCCGGCTTCGACCCGGCGATCGGCGGCACCCGCGGCCCGATCCGTCACGACGCGGGCACCACGATCCCGCTCGCGCCCAACGAACTCGGCCACAAGGACGTCTTCCGGGTGCCGGGGAACCAGATGCTGCGCGTGATGGGCAGGTTCGACGGCGCCTACGGCCGGTTCATGTACCACTGCCACCTCCTCGAGCACGAGGACATGGGCATGATGCGGCCGTTCGTCGTCATGCCGGCTCAGGCACTGAAGTTCGACCACGGCGGTGGGCACGGCGGCCATGGCCAGGGCCGCACAGGCTGACGTACGCGCGCGTGGTCCACCGGTCAGTCTCACTCGTTCGTGGCTCGTTGTGCGCCGGTGCGCAGGGTAGTCACCAGCCGGAGGCGATCCGATGGAACAGACTGCGTTGCGACCCAAGCCCATGCCTGGTCAGGGGCCCGGCGAAGGCGTCTCGTCCGACCCCGGCGCACGGCGTCCGCACGCCGCGCCCCGGCGCCGGGGCCGACGGCTCGCGACCCTGTGGTGCGCCCTGCTGGCCGGGCTGGTCCTGATCCTGTCCGGCGTCGGACTCGGCACCCTGGGCGCCACGGTGATCGGCATGAGCCGACTCGCCGAGCTCCAGCGGCAGACGGTGCACGGCACACCCGGAAGCCCGGGGACATCGGCCCCTGCGGCGTCCCCGGCCCCGGCCCCCGCGCCGACCCCGGCCGTCGTCGCGACCCTCGGCGTGGAGGCCGTGGACGCCGGGAAGCCGGGCGCCCTGGTCGTCGGCGTCCACGTCCCCGGGCCGGGATACACGGCCGGCCTGATCCGCGGCGACCTGCTCCTCGCGTTCGGCAAAACCCGCATCGACTCGGCCGCCGACCTCGCCCGCGCCGTCGCCGGGTCCCGCCCCGGCCGCGAGGTCACCCTGACGGTGCGCCACCGCAGCGGCGGCTACCAGCAACTGACGGTCGTCCCGGCAGTCGTCACCTGAGCGTCCCGCGCGCACCCGCGCGGAGTCCGCGAAGACCACTGGTGGCGTTCGTCCGGGAAAACCACTGGTGGCGTCCGGCCGGCAGGGCCACGATGGCCCCATGCTCACCACCCTCATCGCCTTCCTGGGAGCCTGCACCCTCGTCGCCGCCTCGCCCGGCCCGAGCACCGTGCTGATCATCAAGCAGTCGCTGCGGAGCAGGCGCTCCGGCTTCCTGACCGTGCTGGGCAACGAGACCGGCGTCTTCATCTGGGGAGTCGTCGCCGCGTTCGGCCTGACCGCGCTGCTGACGGCCTCCGAGGTGGCGTACGACGTGATCCGCGTCGTCGGCGCGGTCGTGCTCGTCGGCTTCGGCGTCCAGGCCCTGCGGCAGGCCCGGCGCGCCAAGGGCGCCGAGGACGGCGCATGGGAGGGCGCGCACCAGCGCGGCTGGGCCTCCTACCGGGGCGGGCTGCTGCTCAACCTCGCCAACCCCAAGGCGGCTGTCTTCGCCATGTCCTTCCTGCCGCAGTTCGTGCCGCAGGGCGCCCCGCACCTGCCGGCCATGGTCGGCCTCGCCGCGCTCTGGGCGCTCTACGAGGTCGGCTACTACGGCCTGTACGTCTGGTTCGTCGGCCGGCTGAAGTCCGTGCTGTCCCGCGCGGGCGTGCGCCGGCGCCTGGAACAGGTCTCCGGAGGCGTGCTGCTCCTCCTCGGCGTCCGTATGGCACTGGAGGGCTGAGCCGTGCCGGAGCAGTCGTCGGAAAGACCTGTCGATCGGCTCGCGCCGCCCTCTGCGGCCGGGCAGGATGCTGCCCGTAGTCCCTTCACGCGCCCAGGGAGGCCCGGATGACCGGCACCGCACCCGCGCCCTTCACCGCCGACGACTACCGGGCCCGCATGGAGCGTGCCGCGCGGGCGGCCGCCGACGCGGGCCTGGCCGGGCTCCTGGTGGCACCCGGCCCCGACCTGGTGTGGCTCACCGGCTACGCGCCCCCCGCCGAGACCGAGCGGCTCACCCTGCTGGTCCTCGTCCCCGGCCAGGACCCCGCCCTCGTCGTCCCCGCCCTGGAGGCCCCGGACGCCGCGAAGGCCGCCGGCGCCCCCGGCCTGACCCTGCGCGACTGGACCGACGGCAAGGACCCCTACGCCGCCACCGCCGCCCTCCTCGACGCGAGCGGCCGGTTCGGCATCAGTGACAACGCGTGGGCGATGCATCTGCTGGCCCTGCAGCGCGCGCTTCCCGGCACCTCGTACGCCTCCCTCACCGACGCCCTGCCGATGCTGCGCGCCGTCAAGGACGCCGCCGAGCTGGAGCTGTTGGCGGCCGCGGGTGCGGCCGCGGACGCGACGTTCGAGGAGATCCGGAAGGTTCCCTTCGGCGGCCGGCGCGAGTCCGAGGTCGCCGCCGACCTCGCCGGCCTGCTGCGCCGCTTCGGCCACTCCCAGGTCGACTTCACCATCGTCGCCTCCGGCCCCAACGGCGCCAATCCGCACCACGAGGTCGGCGACCGGCTGATCGAACGCGGCGACATGGTCGTCCTCGACTTCGGCGGCCTGAAGGACGGCTACGGCTCGGACACCTCCCGCACGGTCCACGTCGGCGAACCCACCGACGAGGAGCGCCGCGTCCACGACCTGGTCCGCGCGGCCCAGCAAGCGGGCTACGACGCCGTACGGCCCGGCGCCGCCTGCCAGGAGGTCGACCGGGCCGCCCGCGCGGTCATCGCGGACGCCGGATACGGCGAGTACTTCATCCACCGCACCGGGCACGGCATCGGCGTCACCACGCACGAGCCGCCGTACATGATCGAGGGCGAGGAGCAGCCCCTGGTGCCCGGCATGTGCTTCTCCGTGGAGCCCGGCGTCTATCTGCCCGGCCGCTTCGGAGTGCGCATCGAGGACATAGTGACGGTCACCGAGGACGGCGGCCGGCGCCTCAACGACACGACCCGCGAGCTGGTCATAGTCGACTGACCCGCCGACCGGACCCGGCGCAAGGAGCCCCCGTAGACCCCCGAGCGACAACGGCGCGACCATGACCCAGGCACCGACACCCACCGCGGACACCGTCCGCCGACTGGTCCGTTCCCTGCTCAAGGACGGCGTGGACGACTCGGCCGGACCCGAGGTCCGCCCCGCCGCCCCGGGCGCCGAACCCGCCACCTGGTGGGTCGGCACCCGCCATGTGCTGCGCCTCGCACCGGACCCCGAGGCCGCCGCCCGCCAGCGCCGCGAACTGCGCCTGCGCGACCTCGTCCGCCCGCACGTCCCGGTCGCGCTGCCGACGAGCGTCGCCTTCGGCGAGTGGGCGCCCGGGCTCACCTACACCCTCGACACCAAGGTGCCCGGCGGATCGGGCGACCGCTACGACGTCTCCGCGGTCGGCGAGGCCGACCTGGCCGGGGTGCTCACGGGGCTGCGCGAGGTCCCGGTACGGCAGGCCGAGACGCTCGGCGTGCCGCGCGCCGCGCCGCGCTCCCTGGAGGCCCTGCGCCGCGCCGCGGAACGCGCCGCCGCGCGCCTGGCCGACGCCGACGAGTTCGACGCCGCCCGGCTGCGCCAGCTCACCCAGTCGGCCGCGGTCCAGCTCGCCGCCCAGCCCGGCACCGCCGTCCTCGTCCACCACGGCCTCACCGGCGACCACCTGGTCGTCAGCGCCGACGGCCGGGTGCGCGGCGTCCTCGGCTGGGCCGACACCGTCCTCGGCGACCCGGCGGAGGACATCGCCGGACTCGCCCTCGCCGTCGGCTCCCCGGCCGCCGTCCGCGCGGCCACCCTCGCCGGCTACGGCGCCCGCCCCTGTCTGCGCGGCCTCTGGCTGGCCCGCTGCGACGCGGTCGTCCACCTCGCGGACCGCCTCGACGGCAAGGGCGAGACGTCCCTCCCGCTGCTCAGGGGACAGCTCCGGCACGCCTGGGAGGCGATCCTGCTGGAGCGCGTGACGGAGCTGAGGGAGGACGACGGGGAGGAAGAGCTCTAGGGCCCTCCTCGCAGCTCCCCTCCCTGTCACTCACGCCTGCAACAGCACCACACCCGACTCCCCGGGCACCTGCAGCACCCCGTCCGCCCCCGGCGCCTCCACGGGCTCCCACGCCGCCAGTACGGCCGCCTTGCGCGGCCCCAGCGGGATCGCCGCCGGCTCCTTGGCGAGGTTGACGGCCACCCGTACGTCGCCCCGCCGGAACGCGAGCCAGCGCTGCCGCTCGTCGAAGGCCACCTTGGTGTCGGCGAGGTCGGGGTCGGTCAGGTCGGGCTGCTCGTGGCGCAGGGCGATCAGCCGTCGGTACCAGGCGAGCACGCGCGCGTGGGGCTCGCCGTCGAGCTCGGACCAGTCGAGGCAGGAGCGCTCCCGGGTCGCCGGGTCCTGCGGGTCGGGCACGTCCTCCTCGGCCCAGCCGTGTGCCGCGAACTCCCGCCGTCTGCCGCGCCGTACCGCGTCGGCCAGCTCCGGATCGGTGTGGTCGGTGAAGAACTGCCAGGGCGTGCTCGCCGCCCACTCCTCGCCCATGAACAGCATCGGCGTGAAGGGCGCGGTCAGCGTCAGGGTCGCCGCGCAGGCCAGCAGACCGGGGGAGAGGGTGGCCGCGAGCCGGTCGCCCTGGGCCCGGTTGCCGACCTGGTCGTGGGTCTGGGCGTAGCCGAGGAGGCGGTGCGCCGCCACCCGCGTACGGTCCAGGGGGCGCCCATGGCCGCGGCCCCGGAAGCTGGAGTACGTGCCGTCGTGGAAGTAGCCGCCGGTCAGGGTCTTGGCGAGGCCCGCCAAGGGGGCGCGCGCGAAGTCGGCGTAGTAGCCCTGGGACTCGCCGGTCAGCGCGGTGTGCAGGGTGTGGTGGAAGTCGTCGTTCCACTGCGCGTGCAGACCCAGGCCGCCCTCCTCGCGCGCGGTGATGAGCCGGGGGTCGTTCAGGTCCGACTCGGCGATCAGGGACAGCGGCCGGCCGAGGTCGCCGGCGAGGGCGTCGACGGCCGTCGACAGCTCCTCCAGGAAGTGGCACGCGCGCGTGTCCTTCAGCGCGTGCACCGCGTCCAGGCGCAGCCCGTCGATCCGGTAGTCCCGCAGCCAGGCCAGCGCGCTCTGCACGAGATACGCGCGCACCTCGTCCGAGCCGGGCGCGTCCAGGTTGACGGCGGCGCCCCAGGGCGTCTGATGGGTGTCCGTGAGGTAGGGGCCGAAGAGCGGCAGGTAGTTCCCGGACGGGCCGAAGTGGTTGTGCACCACGTCGAGGACGACGCCCAGGCCCAGTTCATGCGCCCGGTCGACGAAGCGTTTCAGCGCCTCGGGCCCGCCGTACGGCTCGTGCACCGCCCACAGCGAGACCCCCTCATACCCCCAGCCGTGCCGCCCGGGGAAGGGGCTCAGGGGCATCAACTCAACGTGGGTGACGCCCAGTTCCGCGAGATGCCCGAGCCGCTCGGCGGCCGCGTCGAGGGTGCCCTCACGCGTGTACGTGCCGATGTGCAGCTCGTACAGGACCGCACCGGGCAGCGGCCTGCCCGCCCACTGCGTACGCCACTCATAGCTCCCGTGGTCCACGACCGCGCTCAGCCCGTCCGGGCCGTCCGGCTGCCGGCGCGAGCGCGGATCGGGCAGCACCGGGCCGTCGTCCAGCGCGAAGCCGTACCGTGTCCCGCCTTGCGCGTCCGCCTCCCCCCACCACCATCCCGCGCGATCGGGATCGCGCTCCAACGCGCGCGTGACGCCCTCGCAATGGAGCGTCACACGGTCGGCCTGCGGTGCCCACACCTCGAACTGCACGGACGGTTCCCCTTCGTCTGCTCACCGTGATGTAGCCCGTCCATGGTGCTTCAAACGAGATCAATCCGCTTTTGAATCTTCCGTTTTGCGGCGGGTGTCGCGGCGGGTTCCGTGGATCACGCGCGCGGGGCGGCCGTTTCCCCGTTTTCTGGACACCCGGGGTTCACTGACCGACAATCAGCACCGTGACGTCGTCTTTCGAGTTCAACACGTACCCCGCGCGGCTTTCCGACGCGGAGCGCGACAAGGCGCTGAAGGTGCTGCGTGACGGCGTCGCCATGGGACGGCTGTCGCACGACACCTTCGTACGCCGCATGGAGCTGGCCCTCGCCGCCCGCCGCGCCGACGAGCTCGCCGTGCTCACCGCGGACCTGCCCTCCGAGAGCAGGCTGTCGCGTCTGGTGTTCGGCACCGTAGAGGCGGTCTCCGGCTTCACCGTACGGCTGCGCAGGGCATGGCAGTCCGAGCGGCTGCCCAAGCTGCTGCTGCCGCACCCCGCGGCCGGGCATCCGCTGCGCATAGGGCGTGACCCCGCCAACGGGCTGCGGCTCACCCACGAGACGGTGTCCCGTGTGCACGCCGAGCTGAGCCACCAGGGCGGCCTGTGGGTCCTGCGCGACCTCGGCTCCACCAACGGCACCACGGTGAACGGCCGACGCGTCATCGGCGCCGTCGTGGTCCGCGAGGGCGACCAGGTCGGCTTCGGCCGGATGTCGTTCCGGCTCGCCACCGACTGAGCCGATCCCCGGTCCGCACACCGGCTCCAGGTGACGCGTCGCGGGAATCCCCTTTGCCTTTCGCGGTGTTGACGTAGTCGTCAACTCGTGACTGACTGTGCGTACACCATGCACACCAGGTGAACCGACGGCACCACATTGTGGAGGTGTGCCCTGCCGCCACTCCTCCGCTACCCGACCGTCGACGAGCTGGGCGCCCGGGCGGCCGCACTCGTCGCCCGCCGCCCCCGTGACACACGGCTGCGCCGCGTCGGGACGTCCCGCGCGGGCACGCCCCTGTGGCTGCTGTCCGTCGGCCACGGCAGCCGCCAGGCACTGGTCGTGGCCGGCCCGCACGCCAACGAGCCCGTGGGCGGCGGCACCGTACTGCGACTGGCCGAACGGGTGCTCGCCGACCCCCGTCTGCACGAGGGCGCCGACGCCACCTGGAACCTGCTGCTGTGCCTGGACCCCGACGGCCTGCGCCGCAACGAGGGCTGGCTGCGCGGCCCGTACCACCTCGGCGCCTACTTCCGGCAGTTCTTCCGCCCCGGCTTCCTGGAACAGCCCGAGTGGCTGCCCGACGGCGCCGACGCCGCCACCCTGCCCGAGACCCGCGCCCTGCTCGAACTCCAGGACGAACTGCGGCCCTTTCTCCAGTGCTCCCTGCACGGCGTCGACGTCGGCGGCGGATTCGTCGAGCTGACCCACGACCTGCCCGGCCTCGCCCAGCGCATCGCGCACTGCGCCGCCCGCCTCGGCATCCCGCGCGAACTCGGCCCCTACGACACCCTGTACTGGCCGGAGCTGGGACCCGCCGTCTACCGCATCCCCAGGCCCCGCCGGGGCGATCTGGCCGCCGCCATCACCGAGGCGGCCGTCGAGTCGACCTGGTTCCATCCGCACCGGCACGGCACGGTCACGGCGGTCGTCGAGGCCCCCATGTGGGGTGTGGCGGCGGTGGAGGACGGGGCGCCGCCCGCCGATGAGGAAACGGTCCTGCGCAGGGTGAGCCATGCCCTGCGCCACGACACCCGCCTGCTGGAACGCCTGCTGGAGCGGCTGCGCCCGCATCTTCCCGCCGGACCGGAGACGGCCCGGCTGCTCGCCCCGGTCGACGACTATTTACTGGTCTGCCCGGGGCTCGCCGACACCTGGGACCCCGACCTGGAGGACCCCGTCGGCGCACATCCCCTTCCCTCGCTCAGCACCGCCCATCTGGCCGCCCTGCGCATCGCCGGACGGCGCCTCGCCCTGCGGACGGCCGGGCTGCTGCACCAGCTCGTGACCGTCGCCGGGTGCGATCCGGCCGGGGTGCTGCCGGAGCTGGACCGGCTCCTCGACCAGTGGTGCGACGACTACCGCGACGGCTGCGGGGCGCGCTGGATACCGGTCGCGCGCCAGGTCGAGTACCAGTCCCGGGTGGTGCTCGCCGCGTTCGAACTCGCCGGGCGGCACACACCCGCACGCTCCCGTTCGGGTGAGTCGGGCTGGAATGCCGGGGCCGCCGTGCCGATACACCGGGAATGACGCGACGCATCACAGCGGTACGAGGCGGCCTGCTCGCGACGGCCGCCGCCCTCGCCCTCGGCGCGGCCACGCCCCCGGCCGCCGCGCAGGACCCCGGCAACTGGCTCTTGATCACGGTCACCCGCGGCGACGACCGCCACGGTGGGACGCCCCGCACCCTGCTGCTGTGCGATCCGCCGCGCGGCCACTCGAGGGCGGCCGAGGCCTGCGCCGACCTCGACAAGGTGGGCGGCGACATCAGCCGGCTCCGGCAGAAGGACGCCTTCTGCCCGATGATCTACGCGCCGGTGACCGCCCACGCGCGCGGGGAGTGGAACGGGCACCCGGTCGAGTACCGGGAGACGTTCTCGAACGGGTGCGGGATGACGGCACGGACGGGTGCGGTGTTCGCGGTGGACGGCTGACGCGATACTGCGCACGGCCCCACGGCCCCACGGCCCCACGGCCCCACGGCCCCACGGCCCCACGGCCCCACGGCCCCACGGCCCCACGGCTCCACGGCTCCACGGCACCGGCGGCACGCGCGCGTGCGGCGACCCGGCTCAGATCGCCCGCTCGCGCGCGTGCAGCGCCGCCGCGAGGACCGTGCGGGACTGGTGCTCGACCTGGTGCTCCAAGGGCACCCAGCGGGCGCGGAAGCGCTCGGCGAAGGCGTCGCTCCAGGTCGCCACGAGATGTTCCAGGCGCCGCGCCTCGCGGTCGTCGGCCTCCTGCAGCACGCGCAGCAGCATGGCCGCGGCCCGCAGCGGCAGCCGGCGCCCGAAGGCGTCCACGCTCCCGACGTACGCCATGGTGTCGTCGGCGGGCGGCGTGCGCATCCAGTCGGCGGCCAGCCCCGGCACCAGCTCCAGCGCCCACTTCGCGGACCGCAACAGCGGCCCGTCGACACCCTGCAGCCGGGGCAGCGCCTCGGTCAGCACCCGCTCCACCTCCAGCGCATCCCGCAGCAGCCGGCCGCCCAGCCGCCGCATCGCCCCGGCCGGGTCCGGATGCGGCGCCGGGTCGTCCACCAGATCGCTGGCCCACATCGGCACCTCGACGACCGCGGTCAGCCCGCCGTAGCGGTGCACATGGTGCCAGGTGCTGCTGCGCGCGTCGTCCGGCATGCTCGGATACGCCGCGCCCGCGCCCGGCGCCGGCATCACATGCACCCCGGGTCCGGCCGCGGGCCAGCCCGCCGCGTCCGAGGCGCCGGTCTCCACCGGGATGTGCAGCTGAGCCGCGGACTTCGCGAACGGCTCGGCGAGGCCGGGGACGTCCTTCGTCAACTGCACCCAACTGCCGCCCAGGTCGGTGCCGTGCAGGGTCACCTGGAGGTAGGGCCGCAGTTCGTCGATGACCCGGGTCAGCGTGCGCGTCTCGGGCGGCAGCCGGCCCGGGGGCAGCGTGGCCGGCGCCCACTCGGGCTGCTCGCAGGCGGCCGGCCGGAAGAAGCCGAGGTGGTAGTCGAGCAGACTGCGAGGCGCCGGCGTGACGTGCAGGCTCGCCCCGTCCGGGTCCGCGCACAGCAGGAAGTGCCAGGAGACGTCGGCCCGCAACTCCCTCTCGCGCAGCACCCGCTCGGCGACGGCGAGGAGGGTGCAACCGCCCGTCGGCTCGTTGGAGTGCGCGCCCGCGACCACCATCACCGCGCGCCTGGCATGGCCGATGGACAGCAGGTGCAGGGGTCTGCCCGCCCGGGAGGCCCCCACCTGTCTCAGCGAGCACAGACCGGGTCGGTGGGCGGCCAGTGCGCGGGCGGACAGCTCCAGTTCGGCAAGGGTGGGGTAGCGCAGCTCCGGCAGGAGACTCACCCCCGTCACGTCCGCCCGGCTTCGCAATCCGCAGTACCGCACGGTCCCGTTGACGTGTCAAGGATTTCATGGGGGAGGCTCCCGGGGGCGCCCCGTTGCGTTCACCGCCGGCAGACCGGGGCGTTCGGCCTCGGCGGGCGCGGTGGGCCGTCCTGCCGGACCGCTGCCCACCGTTGGCCTGCCCACATGGACGCCGGGAGCGCGGGGTGCGACCGAAAGCCGTCGGGCAACACCACACACCCGCCGCCGCCCCCGGCTCCCCGGAGCGTGCGCGGGCCCGAGCCGGGCGTGGACGCGATCCCACGGCGCGTAACGAAGCCGTACGGTCGACAGCGCGCTCTCAGCTCACGTCGTCGCCTCCCCGCCGACCCGCTCCAGCAGCGCGACCGGCAGCCGAGCGAACAACTCCTCCACACGCGCGTGCCCGCTGAACTCCCGCTCCGGATCGAGCACATCCGCCCACCGCCCCGGCGGCAGCGCCAGCAGCGTCCCGCGCCAGCCACCGGCCCGCGCCAGCCGCAGCGACAGCCGCGTCACGGCGGTGACCACCTCACCGGACCGCGCGAAGGCCACACAGTGGGCGGCCGCGGGACCCTCGGCGTTCAGGGGCGCATACGACGCCGAGTCACCGAACACCTCGGGGCGGCGCCTGCGCAGCCGCAGAGCCGCTCGCGTCACCGCGGCCTTCTCGCCCGGGTCCTCGTGCGGGAACGCCACGGCCCGGCGGTTGTCCGGGTCCACCAGCGCCCGGTACTCGCCCTCCGTGCCCTGATAGACGTCCGGCACGCCCGGCATGGTGAGCTGAGTGAGGGCCATGCCCAGCACGTTCGCCCGGATGTGCGGCTCCAGAGCGCTCCGGAGGGCTGCCACGCGCCCGCCCGGCACCCCGCACGGCCCCGCGGCGACGAACGCGGCCACCGCCTCCTCGTACGGTGGCTCCTGCTCGGTCCAGCTCGTGAACAGACCGGCCTCGCGCACATGCTTCAGCAGCGCCCCCTGAACGCGCTCGGCGTCCGCCTCGCCCAGCGCGAACACCGTCTGCCAGGCGGCCCACGCGAGCTGCGCGTCCGGTACGCCCTCGCCGTCGCGGGTCACCTCGGTCAGGACGTCGGCCCAGCGCTCCGGGCACTCGGTGAGCACGGCGAGCGCGGCCCGTACGTCGGCGCTGCGCTTGGTGTCGTGCGTCGAGGCGACCGTCCCGGTCACCGGCCAGTCGCGCTGCACGCGCGCGCAGTACGCGTGGAAGCCGTCGGCACAGACGGCCGGGCTGCCCGGGTTCTGGCCCACCTCGGTCGCCGACAGCAGCGGCACATAGCGGTAGAACGCCGTGTCCTCCACGGACTTGGCCCGCAGCGCCGACGCCGTCTGCGCGAACCGCGTCCGGAACTCTGCGAGGGCCGGACCGCCGCCGGCCCGACCGAGCACCAGGTCGCGTACGACGCCGACCGCGCCGGCCTCCTCGGGTACGACGAACGCGAGCCGGGCCTCGGCCGCGGCCTCCTCGGTGACTACGCGGGCCGCGTCCTCGGAGGCGTACGGCCGGTAGACCTCAAGGCGCACGAGGAGTTCCTGGAGCGCGGTGCGCAGCGCCCAGGGCGCGCGGTCGCGCAGCGCGGGCTCCGGCGAGGTGGCGCACACCCGGCTCGCCGTCCGCGTCAGCCGCTCGATCTCCGTGGCCAGCTCGTGGGTGAGCACCTTGTACGCCGCCCGCCTGACCGTCGCGTCCCAGTCGCCGCCCCGGTCCGTCTGCGGGGCCGCGAACCGCCGGTACTGGCCGAGGAGCTCCCCGAACCCTGCCGGGTCGGTGAACAGGCCGTCGACATGGCGCAGGGCGTCGTAGCCGGTGGTGCCGGCGACGGGCCAGGAGGCCGGCAGCCGCTCGCCGTCCGACAGGATCTTCTCCACGACCGTCCAGCGCCCGCCGGTCGCCTCGTGCAGGCTGCGGAGATAGCCGTCGGGGTCGGCGAGGCCGTCGGGATGGTCGACGCGCAGCCCGTCGATCACGCCCTCGTGGAGCAACTGGAGGATCTTGGCGTGGGTGGCCTCGAACACCTCCGGGTCCTCCACCCGTACGCCGATCAGCTCCGAGATGCTGAAGAACCGCCGGTAGTTGAGTTCCGTACGGGCCAGCCGCCACCACACGGGCCGGTACCACTGCGCGTCCAGGAGCTGCGGCAGCGGCAGTTCCTCGGTGCCCTCGCGCAGCGGGAACACATGGTCGTAGTAGCGCAGGACGTCGCCGTCCACCGCCAGTCGGTCGAGCTCGTCGCCCAGCGGGTGCCCCAGCACCGGCAGCAGCACCTGGCCGCCCTGCGCCTCCCAGTCGATGTCGAACCAGCGCGCGTACGGCGACTTGGGGCCCTCGCGCAGCACCTCCCACAGGGCGCGGTTGTGGCGCGGGGCCATGGCCATGTGGTTCGGGACGATGTCCACCACCAGGCCGAGACCGTGCTCCCGCGCGGTGCGCGCCAGTGCGCGCAGCCCCTCCTCGCCGCCCAGTTCCTCGCGCACGCGCGCGTGGTCGACGACGTCGTAGCCGTGCCCCGAGCCCGGGACCGCCTCCAGGACGGGGGACAGATGCAGATGCGAGACGCCGAGCGAGGCCAGGTACGGCACGGCCGCCGCCGCGGACCCGAACGGGAACGCGGGCTGGAGCTGCAGCCGGTAGGTGGCGGTCGGCACCGTCGGGTCAGGTCGCTCAGCTGTCATGCAAACCTACGTACCCGCCCAGCCGCCCTTCGTGTCACCGCCCCCGCCACGTGGTCCCACGCGCGCGCCCGACTCCGATCGATGAGGGCCGCGCCGCCTGCGTGGCTTGTCGGGGTGGTGGTGGGTTCTGCGTCCTGCGTGGCTTGTCGGGGTGGTGGTGGGTCCTGCTCCTGCGTGGCTTGTCGGCTGTGATGACGGGTCCCGCCTCCCGCGTGGCTCGCCGAGGCGATCGCGCTCGCGACGGGCCCGCTGGTCGGCGGGCAAGGCGTCGGCGGTCGTCGGGACGGGCCGCCGCGGCGAGGCGTACGGCCCTCTCCGCGGCCTTCGGGGCGGCGAGGCTCGACGCGGCACTCGCGTGCATCCTCGCACTGACGGCGCGCCCGGAGCCGTACACCGGGCGCACCACTGAAAGCGTCCGCCACGCGCGCGTCCCCGACGAACAGACCGCGCGGACGGTGCTGAAGCGGCCGAGCACACCCTTCCAACGGGGCTGTGCCGCACCCCTGGAGCTCGCCCGGCCACCGATCGCCCGCCGCCGGCGTGCCGGCAGCACCCCCCGGTACCCGGCCCCCGCCACGGAGCGCCGGAGCGCGCGAGCACCGAGGCGACACCCTTCCAACCCGGCCGAGCGCAGCCCTTCACCCGCCAAGCACTCCCTATACCGGCCGTTGCAGCACCGTCAGGCTTCGGTCCAGCAGGGTCAGTCGCTCTCCGGCCGTCACCTTCGGGCCCTCGCCGGGCGGTACGCCGTCCGGGTGGGCCGTGTCGACCACCACCTGCCAGCGGCGTCCGTGGTTGACCGGCACCACGAAGTCCAGCGTTCGCGGCGAGGCGTTGAACATCAGGAGGAAGGAGTCGTCGGTGATGCGCTCCCCGCGTGTGCCGGGCTCGGAGATCGCGTTGCCGTTGAGGAACACGGTCAGCGCCGACGCCCGCGCCGAGTCCCAGTCCTGCCGGGTCATCTCCCGTCCCTCCGGAGTGAACCAGGCGATGTCGGAGAGGTCGTCGTGGGTGCCCTCCACGGGACGGCCGTGGAAGAAGCGGCGTCTGCGGAAGACGGGGTGGTCCTTGCGCAGCCACACCATCGCGCGCGTGAAGGCCGCGAGCCCGCTGTCGTCCTCGTCGGAGGCTGACCAGTGGACCCAGGCCAGCTCGTTGTCCTGGCAGTACGCGTTGTTGTTGCCGCGCTGTGTGCGCGCGAACTCGTCGCCGTGGCTGATCATCGGCACGCCCTGGGACAGCATCAGCGTGGCGATGAAGTTCCGCATCTGGCGGCCGCGCAGCTCCAGGACGGCCGGATCGTCGCTCTCGCCCTCCGCGCCGCAGTTCCAGGACCGGTTGTGACTCTCGCCGTCACGGTTGTCCTCGCCGTTGGCGTGGTTGTGCTTGTCGTTGTACGACACCAGGTCGTGCAGCGTGAACCCGTCGTGGCAGGTCACGAAGTTGATGGAGGCCAGCGGGCGCCGCCCGTCGTCCTGGTACAGGTCGGACGAGCCCGTCAGCCGCCCCGCGAACTCCGCGAGCGCCCGCGGCTCGCCCCGCCACAGGTCCCGCACGGTGTCGCGGTACTTGCCGTTCCACTCGGTCCACAGCGGCGGGAAGTTGCCCACCTGGTAACCGCCCTCGCCGACATCCCACGGCTCCGCGATCAGCTTCACCTGGGAGACCACCGGGTCCTGCTGCACCAGGTCGAAGAACGACGACAGCCGGTCCACCTCGTGGAACTGCCTGGCCAGGGTGGCCGCGAGGTCGAAGCGGAAGCCGTCGACGTGCATCTCGGTGACCCAGTAGCGCAGCGAGTCCATGATCAGTTGCAGGACGTGCGGGGACCGCATGAGAAGCGAGTTCCCGGTCCCGGTGGTGTCCATGTAGTAGCGCGGATCGTCCGTCAGCCGGTAGTACCGCGGGTTGTCCAGGCCCTTGAAGGACAGCGTGGGGCCCAGGTGGTTGCCCTCGGCGGTGTGGTTGTAGACCACGTCCAGGATGACCTCGATACCGGCCTCGTGCAGCGCCCGCACCGCCGACTTGAACTCCAGCACCTGCTGGCCGCGGTCGCCCCAGGAGGCGTAGGCGTTGTGCGGGGAGAAGAAGCCGATCGTGTTGTAGCCCCAGTAGTTGTTCAGGCCCATGTCGACCAGGCGGTGGTCGTTGACGAACTGATGGACCGGCATCAGCTCCAGGGCCGTCACGCCCAGCTCGGTGAGGTGCTCGATGACCGCCGGGTGCGCCAGGGCGGCGTAGGTGCCGCGCAGCTCCTCCGGGAGCCCGGGGTGCAGCATGGTCAGGCCCTTCACATGGGCCTCGTAGATCACGGTGTGGTGGTACTCGGTGCGCGGGCGGCGGTCGTCGCCCCAGTCGAAGTACGGGTTGACCACGACCGACGACATGGTGTGCGGCGCCGAGTCGAGGTCGTTGCGCCGCCCGGGTTCGTCGAAGTGGTAGCCGTACACCTCCTCGCCCCAGCGGATCGAGCCGCTGATCGCCTTGGCGTACGGGTCGAGCAGCAGCTTCGCTGAGTTGCAGCGCAGCCCGCGCTCCGGGGCGTAGGGGCCGTGCACCCGGAAGCCGTACCGCTGCCCCGGCATGACGCCCGGCACGTACGCGTGCCGCACGAAGGCGTCGCTCTCGCGCAGTTCCACCGCCGTCTCCGAGCCGTCGTCGTGCAGCAGACACAGCTCTACTCGGTCCGCGGCCTCCGTGAAGACCGCGAAATTGGTGCCGGCGCCGTCGTAGGTGGCACCGAGTGGATATGCCTCTCCAGGCCAGACCTGCATGGACACGACTCTTTCAGCTCGAGCGCGCCGTGGGGGGCGCCTTGGCGTCGAGTCTCCCCGAAAGTGATGGAACCACCTATGACTTACGTCCCTCTTACCGGGCGACCAGTGCAGACCCAGGTACGCCAGTCAACGCCAGCTATGGGTGTACCGGTGGGACCCGACACGTACTCCCGGGGCATACGGGGAGTAGGGGGGAAGATGTGCGCAAGATAGTGCACCGCCATCTGGGCAAGGTGGTGGCAGGTGCGGCCATCGCGGTGGCCGGAACAGCCGTCATGGTCGGGATCACCCTGCCGGGGACGGCGGGGGCCGACGACACGGGAGGGAATGCCGGTAATCCGTCCGCCCAGCAGGCGGCCCAGGGGCAGGAAGCCGGCGCGGTGCCGCCGGGTGTCGTCGAGCAGGCCCCGACCGAGGGTGACAAGGGCGCGGGCAAGGACCCGCTGACCGACGACGAGATGGACCGGGCCGCCCGGCTCGCGGCGAACCCGCAGTCGCGCAACGCCGGCGAGGACGTGGACGGCGACCGCGGCCCGGAGCGCATCGGCGTCGACCTCGCCGAGCCGGAGGCCGACGAGCCGGCCCGGGCGGGCGCGGCGCGCCGGGCCGAGGTGACGTTCTACGACTACAAGGCCGACGCGCTGATCACCCGGACCGTCAACCTCGACACCGGGAAGGTCGAGCAGACCGTCACCGAGCACGGCGTCCAGCCGCCGCTGAGCCGCGCCGAGTACGCCGAGGCGGCCGAGCTGCTGATCGCCGACCCGCTGGGCGCGGGCATGAAGGCGGACTACAAGGACGCCACCGACAAGGAGCTGACCTCCCCGGACCAGCTCCTGCTCAACGGCGCCGTGTACCGGGCCGCTCCGGGCGCCCAGCCCGCCGTACTCGACAAGTGCGGCGAACACCGGTGCGTGCGACTGTTCCCGAAGATCAAGAACGGGCCCTGGATCGACGCCCGGTCCTTCGTGGTCGACCTGAGCGCCCGCAAGGTCGCCAAGCTCGACCTGCGCTGAGCCGCACTCGGTTCACTTTTCCAACTCGCACTCCACGTACCTGCATCTCACGTACGTGCACCTCACGTACCTGCACCTCCTGTAAAGGAGTCACTTCTTCATGCGCGTCAACAGAATGAGCCGCGCCCGCAAGGGCGCTGCCGTCGGTCTGTCCGTGGCCGCCCTGGCCGCCGGCGCGACGACCGGCGCGGGCCCCGCCTCCGCCCAGCCGGAGGCCGCCCCGGCGCCGGCCGCCCAGTGCAGCGCGGCCTACCGCATCGAGCAGAAGCTCACCGGCGGCACGACCTGGCGGATGTGCTGGCGCTACGACAGCAAGGCCGGGCTGGTCCTGGAGAACATCTCCTACCAGCCCAAGGGCGAGCCCAAGCCGATCAAGGTCCTCAACAGCGCGAGGCTCGGCCAGATCCATGTCCCGTACGACGACGGAAGCGTCGAGTACGACGACCTGACGGGCTTCGGCTTCGCCCAGGGCCTGATGAACCTCGCCCCCGGCGAGTGCCCCGGCGGCACCATCAAGACCGTCAAGGTCCCGGAGTCCTGGGACCCGGCGAACGAGAACGTCAAGGGCCTGTGCACCACCACCCGCGCGCGTGGGCACGCCTACCGCATGCAGGGCGACACGGCGAACAAGGTCTACCAGGCCCAGAGCAAGGACCTGCTCGTCTACACGGTCAACCAGGTCGGCTGGTACGAGTACATGACCGAGTGGCGCTTCCAGGACGACGGCACGGTCACCATGAACGTCGGAGCCACCGGCAGCCTCTCGTTCGACGACTACGACGCCGGTGACGGCCGCGGCTGGCCCATCGGCAAGGGCAACCGGGCCAAGGCCACCAGCCACAGCCACAACGTCTTCTGGCGCCTCGACTTCGCCCTGGACGGCTCCACCAAGAACCGGGTCGAGCAGTACGACTCCACCGTGACCGCGCCCGGCGCCGGCGACCAGGCCGCGAAGATCAAGACCACCCGCACCAAGGTCACCAAGGAACGCACCGGCGACGCCAAGGCCTACCGCTGGTGGCGCGTGGTCAGCGCGACCGGCAAGAACAAGGACGGCCACGCGCGCTCGTACGAGATCGTCCCCGGCGCCGGCACCAAGTACCCGGGACGCAGCTACACCAAGCACGACATGTACTTCACCCAGTACAAGAAGTGCGAGAAGTTCGCCACGCACAACCCCGGCTGCGGCAACGGCCACCCCAAGAGCGTCGACAAATGGGTCGGTGGCCAGCGGCTCACCCACCCGATCGCCTGGGTGAACGTGGGCTTCCACCACATCGCCCGGGACGAGGACCAGCAGCCCATGCCGGTCCACTGGCAGGGATTCTCCATCGTCCCGCGGGACGTGACGGCTATGAATCCGCTCACTCCGAGCGAGCTCGCCTGGCAGAACGGCCACTGGCGGCCTCGCGGTTGAGAAACGACCCTGTCCATCCGGCTGCACCCCCGCCCGCTCCCGGAGTACCCTTCCTTGATCGTTGGGACGGGGATGCTCGGGGGAGCGGAAGGCGGTGCGCGGGTGGGCTCGGGAGGGCTGGAGCTGCCCCCTGGTGACGAGGGTCACGAGGGGAACTCCACAGACGTCCCACCCGGCACGGTGTCCCTGGCCCGGCCGATGGAGACCAGCACCATCGGCCCGGAGCTGGACTGGGACACCGACGCCTGGCGCGAGGTGCGTACCCGCGCCCGGCGGGCCGGCCGGGCCTATATCTGGCTGAACCTCGTCGAACAGCGGCTGCGCGCGGTCGTGGCCGCTGTTCTGCGCCCCATCTACGAACCCGTCCACGGCGACGACTGGGTGGTCGCGGCCGCCGGACCGGCCGGCCAGGAGTGGGTGCAGCGCGCGGTCGCCGTACGCGAAGTCAGCCGCCGCAAGGGCTACTTGCTGGACCCGGCCGACGACAACGTCCTCAGCTTCCTGACGCTGCCGCAACTGCGCGAGCTGATGGTGCAGCACTGGCCGTGCTTCGAGCCCTACGTCGACGACCGCCGGGACGTCGAACTCGCCCTGGACGAACTCGAAGTGACCCGGAACGTCGTCTCGCGCAACCGGGCGTTGTCCGAGGCGGTCCTCAGCCAGGCCGAGCGGGCCTCCGCACGACTGCTGGAGACCCTCGGCTCGAGCGGTGACGTGCCGTCGGCGCGCCGGCTGCCCATCGACGCGGTCGAGGACCTGGTCGGCGACCGCTACGCCGACGTGGTCGCGGTGCACCCCGACCGGGTGCGGCTGCTGCGCCAGTTCCCGGCCGAGGACATCTTCGGCGGCGCCCGCCGGGTCGACGCCATCGGCATCGGCCTCAACCTGCTCGTGCAGAACTTCTCCGGGCGCCGCCTGGTGCGCCTCGCCGAGGCCGGCTGCCGGGTGCGGCTGCTGTTCCTGAACCCGGCCTCCAGCGCGGTCAAGCGGCGCGAGCGCGAACTGGGCATCAAGCGGGGCGAGCTGAGCCGGTCCGTCGAGATGAACATCCTGCACATGCGCCGGGTGCGCTCCCGGCTGCGCGACCCGGGCGCCTTCGAGATCCAGGTCTTCGACGAGACGCCCCGCTTCACCGCGTACCTCGTGGACGGCGACGGCTCCGACGGCGTCGCGATCGTACAGACCTATCTGCGGCGGACGCGCGGGCTGGAGGCGCCGGTGCTGGTGCTGCGCAACGGCGGCAGGGTGGTCAAGTCGGACGAGATCGACGAGAGCGGACTCTTCCCCACGTACCGCGAGGAGTTCGAACTGATGTGGGCGGATTCGCGACCGGTGTCCTGAACTGTCCGGCCGTCGCGAGCCGTCCGGCACGTAAGCGGAATGCGGTCCTCTGATTGTCAGTGGCACATGGGAAGGTGGAGACCACTGGGGGAACGCACCACCAAGAAGGGGGACCGCCCATGGGCTGGCACCGTGAGCTGCTGATCGGCTTCGACCTGGAGACGACCGGTACGGATCCGCGTGAGGCGCGCATCGTCACCGGGGCCGTGATCGAGGTCAGGGACGGGCAGCCCATAGGGCACAAGGAGTGGCTGGCGGATCCGGGCGTTCAGATCCCGGCCGACGCGGTCGCGGTCCACGGCATCAGCAATGAGCGCGCGGCCGCGGAGGGCCGGCCGGCCGAACAGGTGGCGGACGCCATCGCGGACGTCCTGGCCGCCTACTGGAAGACGGGTGTGCCGGTCGTCGCCTACAACGCGGCCTTCGACCTGAGCCTGCTCTCCGCCGAACTGCGGCGCTACGGACTGCCGTCCCTGCGCGACCGCCTGGGCGGCATCGACCCCGCCCCAGTCATCGACCCGTACACCATCGACCGCTGGGTCGACCGCTACCGTCGCGGCAAGCGCAACCTCGAAGCGGTCTGCCGGGAGTACGGCATCGCCCTCGACTCCGCCCACGACGCCTCAGCCGACGCCCTCGCCGCGGCCCGCCTGGCCGGCGCGATAGCCGACCGCCACCCCAAGATCGCGGCCCTCGGCCCGGCGGAACTGCACCGCCGCCAGATCGAGTGGTACGCGCAGTGGGCGGCGGACTTCCAGAACTTCCTGCGCCGCAAAGGCGACGCGACAGCGGTGGTCGACGGGACGTGGCCGCTCAGGGAGCCGGCGGGGGAGACGGTGACGGGGGAGGCCGTGGCGGGTGAGACGGTCTGAGGGTCGGTGTCGGGGGAGGCTGTGGGTCAGGCGTCTGAGGCCTGGTGATCGGAGGGGCGCGGTGGGCGAGGCGGTCTGAGGCCCGGTGTCGGGGGA
>NZ_JBNGGG010000053.1:0-87292 GCF_049974585.1 Streptomyces sp. UG1
CAACCACCACCGCGGACACACCGCGCTGAAAGGGCAACCACCCGCCAGCCGCGTCCCCAACCTCACGGGTCAGTACAACTAGGGCCCGTCTTCAAACCGATCTTGCCCAAAGCAGGAATGACGCGAGTGTGAACGCCGCTTCGTATCGGGTTGCGATGCCGCGGAACCCCATGAGCCGGTTGAAGCAGTGCTCAGCGATGTTGCGTTGGCGGTAGGTCTGCCGGTCGAACGCCGGTGGCCGGCCGCGGTTGTGCCTGTGTCGCTGCTGGTCATTCGGCGCAGGTAGGCGCGGAAACCTCGGGAGCTGTAGGCCTTGTCCGCGATGACGTGGTCAACTGTCGTGACGTTGGCCAGGTGTCACCAGGACCGCGAGGGGCCGGCCGCGGCCGTCGCAGGCGAGGTGGATTTTCGTAGTCAGTCCACCTCGGGATCGGCCGAGGGCGTGATCGTCCGGTTCGTCCGGCTGACGGATCCCCCTTTTCTGCCGGTGGCGGCCGCGTGCTGGTGAGCTCGCACGATGGTGGAGTCGACCTGGGCGTATCGGCGGAGGCGGGTGTAGATCGTTTGCCATGTCCCGCAGTGGTCGGGCAGGTCCTTGGCCGGCCGGTCGCGGCCCGAGGTGTGAGCGGAGCGAGTAGATCCCACTCCTGGTCGGTGCGTTCAAATCTGTGTATCTCCCCATGATCCGCCAGCTGGTGATCTTTGATGACGGGGCCGCAGGACCTGCACAATCACGGCATGACCAACGCCGTTGAAGCAGCCTGGCGCAAGATTCTGACCACTGCCGGCGAACCTCGCCAGCCAGAAAGATCACCACTTCTGGCACCTTCTGCCGAGCTGGTCCGGGTGGCTCATGCCGAGCCGCTGCTTCGTCAGCTCTACCCCTGGACCGGTATGTGGGAGCTGCACTTCAGCAGATGCACGGAGATCCGGTACACCTGGGACATCCCCTACATCGGCACACTGCGGGATGGCCGGTACTACGTCGAAGGACCGAGTCGGAGCAGCCCGCGGATCGACGAGACGGACAGCGCGAAGGCCGCGGTCGCGATGGTCATCGATCGCCTACCAGCACACTGCGGCCTGGCCTTCTTCGGCAATGCGGAGGAACTGGCCACTTCCGAGAAGACACGGGACGGCAAGTAGAACCGGGCTCATCAGTGACGAGGCAGAGCCCGGGGCTTTGACGACGAACCCTAGTACCCACGATCTGTACCTGGAGTACTAACTAGCCGCTTCGGGGGAAGACCTCGAACGGCACTTCTGCGGCCCACTCGATGGGGCCTGCGGGCAGGCAGTTGGCCTGAGGGTCGGTATCCAGGCCGTCACAGTGCCTCTCGCGCATCGTGATGGTGACCGTGAACGTGTGTGTGCCGACTCTGAGCGGCCGGAACGGGGGCGAGACGATGCCGGAGAACGGCAGGCCATCGGATTCGCGACCGGTGCGAAGGATCTGCTCCTTGTCGAACGTGAAGGTCCTCTGCTGGCTCGTGCCACGGTCGAGAACGACGCGGGCTCCGGTGAACTTCGCGTTGAAGTCGTCGATGGGGTTGTGCTCTTCAGGTTCGTAGCCCGCCGGATACACCGCATCGTCGCCGTCGGGTGCCGTGGCCCAGGCTCCGGCGTGCAGGACCCAACGCTCCCCGGCGAGCGCCTCGCGGCACTCCGGCTCGACGCTGATCATCCGTTCGCTGACGCCGTAGAACTCGCTGAGATTGATCCCGCCCTGGATCACGTAGTCGCTGCCCGGCGCCGGCTGAGCGGCCTCGGCGCTACCGCCGCACAGTGTGGCCACCACCACGGCGGAAACTACGGTTGAGAGGACTCGGGCCGGCTTCATCGGCCACCACGTTCCTGGTTCGACGAGCGTGGGTCTCAAGTGACCACGCCCCTCCAGCCGCGACTCGCGGACCGGCCCGTTCGAGTGAGCGGCGGTGGTCCGCGTGCTCCACCGCAATCGCACCAGCGGTGACAAGCCGCGTATCAGCATGAAGATCACGACCTATCGCTGGAGGACCACGAGGGGCGCTGTGGTCGCCGACTTCGAGATGCCTACTGGCCGGGACTTCAGAGGATCGGCGCGTGAGCTGCGGCGCATGGACAACGCGGAGTTGAAGAAGCGGTTCGGGCGCGAACTGCGAGCGGCCGGGAACCGATGGTCCCGGCGGGCTAGCAGGCGATCCAGCAGACTCCGTCCAAGCGCGGCTACACACCGGCTGGGCTGCGCGGAGGCATGTCGAAGGCCGTGAAGCTGGAGGTGCGCACCACAGGCCGGGACGCGGGCGTCCGCATCCACGTGGACGGCCGCAAGATGCCGTCGGCGACAAGTCCCTCCGGGCGTACATAGAGGGCGTCAAGAAGCCCTGGTGACACCGGACCGTCGACCTCGGCGGCGGCCGCGATGGGGCAGGCTGCCCGGCAGAAGGCAAACCAGGCCATCGACGGCGTATCCCGGGACATCAGGTGATCCGTCGGCCCGTGCGGGCCGCGTCCGTCACCTGCTCGTAGATCTGACCGGCGCTGCCGCGCCCCGACCCTGTGAGGGGAGGTGCCGCGGTGTGTCGACGCGCACCACGAGGGTCGTCTACGACCTGGTCGCCTGCACGCTCATACGGGTCGGCGGCGCGGCGAACGGGCCCGCGCGGACCGGCGCCGCGGGTGGTCTCGGCTTCGCCACGCTGAAGGCGTCCGGGGACTTCGAGAAGCCGATGAAGCAGGTCCGCGCCGTCACAGGGGCGACCGGCGAGGACTTCACCGACCTGCGCGACCAGGCCAAGCCCCTCGGCGCGACAACGAAGTTCTCCGCGACGCAGGCCGCCGCAGGCCGCCGAAGGCATGGGCTTCCCGGCCATGGCGGGCTTCCAGACCAACGGCATCATGGACGCCATGCCGCGGGCGTGCTGTCCCTGGCCTCCGCGGGCAACATGGATCTCGCCCGGTCTGCGGACGTCGCCTCGAACATCCTCACCGGCTACGGCTCCAAGGCCAACCAGTTGGGCGGCCGGCCGCGAGAACGGAATCAGGAAGCCCTGTTCAGCGAGCGGAGGGTCCTTCAGCCTCCGCTGGTAACAGTCGTGCACTCGGTCCGAGAAGCGACCACAGTTCGGACGGGCAAAGGCGACCGCGCGGCCTCTCGCCGCCACCTCGCCCGTGCCGAACGCAGACGTAACCGCCTCGACATCCACATTGGGCCTCCCCAGTGTTCGCCGCCGCGGTCTCACGCGGACCCATACCCCCGCAATCGAACGGCACCGTCACCCTCCGCCGCCGCTCCCCAAGATCTGTGCCAGAACCGAGTTTCGAGTGTCGGTGAGTTCAGGCAACAACCGGAGGGATTGCGTGGCGTGTTCTGGGCACTTCTCACGAGTTCGGCCCGCCGGCCGCTCGCCGCGACATCACGAGGGGCTTCCGCTGCATGGTGGAGCTCCTCGTCGTGTCTTGGTGCCGGTTGGGACTTCTGATCCCACGCCGCAACGCGGTTCCCGCGCGGCCGTCAAGTGCGCAGCAGGAGCACGCTTCTGACGCCGGCGTGGTCGGAGGGCCAAAGGCCTGAGGAGGTTCACTGTTGGTGGCCCACTCGGTTGCTCGTCAGTGCGGTGATGCTGCCGCGGTGAAGCACGTAGTCGATGCGCTGGGTGAGGGAGGAGGCGGGGTTGCGCAGGTTGGGGGCCTGGCAGCAGGTGAAGCCGGGGTCACGCCCGGGCCCGGCGGTCCAGGCATCGGAGAAGCCGGCGGCCAGGAGACGGTTGTAGGTCTGGGTGTCGGTTCCCGGTTGGGCGCCGACTCCTGCGGCGGCCGAGTTGAGGTCGCCGAAAAGCACGGCGGGGAGTCCGGTATTGAGGGGACCGGCGAGCAGTTCGTCGGCCTGCGCTTCCTGAACGGTTCGGGAGGCAGGCTCCAGATGGGCGGTGACCACTCGGGTGGTGTGGCCGCGCACGGTGGCGTCGGCAGCGACCCAGCCGCGCTTCACCTGGATGGGTGGATTGGGCGGGCAGCCGAACGCCGGTCGGCAGACGGGTACGAAGTTCTGGAACTGCGCGGCCTGAGCGTTGGTCACGGAGAAGACGCTCGTGGGTAGGTCGGTGCGGGCCAGCAGTACGTCCCGGTCGGTGAGTCGGATGTCCTGCAGACCAGTGGGCGTGGATCGCGGGGCCTCGAAGTCGCTGCCGACGGTGACGGTGGCCACGGCAGCGTAGTGCCTGCCCCGGGCAGCGAGCTTGTCGAGAAGGATCTGCAAGAAGTCGTACTCGACGTGGGTGGCGCTGCCCGGTCCGGCGGGAGTCTGGCTGCGCCACAGTACGGCTTCCTGCAGGCCCACGAGATGGGGATCGCTGTCGGCGATCTCGTCGGCAAGCGCCTCCGCACGCTCGGGGAAGTTCGTTGCCTGGACGTTCGCGTACACCGCGGTCACCGCGGCGACGAGTGCTTGTGGGTTGCTGGCGGCGAGGACGGGGGCAAGGTCGGCGCCCAGGTAGAGGTTGCGGGTCATGACCCGCAAAGGGGCAGCCGGCTGGGCGGCCGAGGCCGCGGTGAGGTTGCCGGGCGCCAGAAGCAGGAGCGCGGCCAGGGCGCCCGTGAACCATCGGCGAACCATGCGGTTGAACCTTTCGGCGAAGAGCGGGCGAAAGCCCGCATCTTCGCCGAAATCTAGGGCGACGGGTGGAATGCGGGCGATCCAGGCGTGGGACCGCTGTGCTGAGCGACGGCTCGGCATGACCTTGGACCCTGTCGAGCGGCCGGGGGGCGACCATCCCCCTCAGGGAATTGGTGCCGACGGAGCCGTCTCCGGGATACCCGTGGATCAACCGTTGCGGTAGTGGAGCCACGCTTCGACCCCGGAGAGGAATTCGCCGGGGGCGAGGTAGCCGGGGCGGTCGACATAGTTCTTACCGAGGTGCTCGGTGTCGAAGCGGCCAGCGCGGTGATCAGCTTGTCCACGGCGGCACGGACGCCCACAAGATCCTCCGGCGACCCCTCGATGAGCCGGAGCTGACGCGGAGGAGGCGTAGGTCGCGGATGCGGGTGCCCCGCTCGCGACGGCGTTCGATGATTCATTCAGGGTTGTCGCGAGGCACTTGACAGATGTGCTCGCTGACCAGGCCATATCGACGGCGCCGTGCTGCTGCGCGCCGGGACCGCCTCCGAGGCCGACGAGTTCGACACGGCCACACACTCGGAGTGGAGCGTCGTCGTCACCGGCGCCGCCACCGTCGTCACCGACCCGGCCGAGCGCGGGCGCCTGCTCCACACCGGCCCGCGCTCCTGGGTGCCCTCGCCCCGGGAGGTGTTCATCCGGGTCGAACCCGAACTGGTGACGGGCCGCGAACTCGTGGGCGGACACAGCGTGTACGGGCTGGACATGCCTCTCTGACCCTCGGTGGTCGGACGTGGGGCCGAACGGCCCGGCGGGCGGGGACGTTCGGCGCCGCGCCGGGTGCGCGTGGCCCCTGCCCGCGACCTCGCGGAAGGACGAGCATCAGGGGCACGGAGCAGAAGGGAGAGGGAGATGACATCCCATGTGGTCGTCGGAGTGGACGGTTCCCTGAACGCCGTACGAGCCCTCGACTGGGCCTCGGACGAGGCGGCCCGGCGCGGCGTCGAGCTGCGTGTGGTGTACGCCGTGCCCGAGCGCGACGAGGCCGGACCCGTCCTCACGTCGTCCGTGGCGCGTGCCCGGGAACGTCATCCGACCCTGACCGTCGAGAGCAGGGCCGCGGTGGGTGGCGCCGTACGGGCCCTGGTGCGCGAGAGCGAGGGCGCCGACCTGACCGTCGTCGGCACCCGGGGCTTCGGCGGTGTCACCGGACTGCTGGCCGGCTCGGTGAGTCTGCGCGCAGCCGCGCATGTGCACGGCCCGCTCCTGATCGTGCGCGGTGATCACCCGTGCGACGGCGACCGCGGCGTCCTGCTCGGCCTGGAGGACGACTCCGGCGCCGACGCGGCCGCCTACGCCTTCCTCGAGGCCGAACGGCGGGGTGTCCAGCTCCGTGTCGTGCACTCGACCCATCGCCACGTCACCCCGGAACTGCCCTCCCTGATCCCCGGGACGAGCCCGGGACAGCGGCGGCGCGCCCAGAACGACCTGTCCGAGGAGGCCGTGCCGCGCTTCAGCCTGGCCGAGCTGCGGGATGCGCACCCCGCGGTCGCCGTCGAGACCCGCACGGTCCGCAGGGGACCGGCCGAGGCCCTGCTGGACGCCGCCCGCGAGTCCGCCGTCGTCGTCATCGGGGCACACCGCCGCACCAGCCGCATCGGACCGCAGCTCGGACCGGTCGCCCACACGCTGCTGCACGGCTCCCACTGCCCCGTGGTGCTGGTACCGACCGCGGCATGACCGCACGGACCCGTTTCGACGAGGGCGAGGATCTCCGTGCCACGGGTACCCGACCGCGTGCACATGAGCGCAGGACCGCGAGCAAGGAGCATCCGGTGGCGGACGGCGAACAGCCCGGCACCACGGCCCGATCCAGGTCTTCCTGCTGGACGACCACGAGGTGGTACGGCGCGGGGTGCGCGACCTGCTCGACGACGAACCGGACATCACCGTGATCGGCGAGGCCGCCACCACGGCACAGGCCCTGGTACGGGCGCCCGCGCTGCACCCCCGGGTCGCGGTGCTGGACGTGCGCCAGCCCGACGGCGACGCAGTGACGGTGTGCCGGGAGCTGCGCTCGCGGATGCCGGAGCCGGCCTGTCCGATGCCGACCTCGTTCGACGACGAGGAGGCCCTGCTGGACTCGATCACGGCCGGCGCTTCCGGGTACGTGCTCAAGCAGATCCGGGGCCCGGACCTGGTGTCGGCCGTGCGCACCGTCGCCCGCGGCCAGTCCCTGCTCGATCCGGGCGCCACCGCCGACCCGACGGCCCGGCGGCTCTTCCTCGCCGAGAAGACCATCAAGAACCACATCCCCCGGCTCCTGGCCAAGCTCGGCGTCGAACGCCGCGTCCAGGCGGCCGTCATCGCCGGCCAGGCCCGGGACCGCAGGAAGCAGCAGGGCCGCTGAGGGAGGAACGGATGGCGAGGGGGTGGGCCGGACGTCCCGCACCTCGGCGCCTTACGGCCCCTGCCGCGGCGGATCCGCAGCCCGGAGGCTGGCAGCGCACCGGGACCCACCGGGCACCGATCGGGAGGACGACGGACATGAGCGTACGTGTGGGCATCAACGGATTCGGCCGGATCGGCCGCAACTACCTGCGCTGCGTACTGGAGCGCGCCGAGACCGCCGCCGGCACCCCGGTGGAGGTCGTGGCGGTGAACGACATCACCTCACCGGCGGCGCTGGCCCATCTGCTGGCGTACGACTCGACGTACGGCCGCATCGGCCGCCCCGTCGAGCACGACGACGACTCGATCACCGTGGACGGCCGGCGCGTCACGGTCACCGCCGAGCGGGACCCGGCCGCCCTGGCCTGGGGCGACCTCGGCGTCGACATCGTCATCGAGTCGACCGGCCGCTTCCGCACCCGGGAGCAGGCCGGAGCGCACCTCAGGGCCGGCGCGCGCAAGGTGCTGCTGTCCGTGCCGGGCAAGGGCGTCGACGCCACCGTGGTGATGGGCGTCAACGAGGGAACGTACGATCCGCAGGGCGACCACGTCGTCTCCAATGCCTCCTGCACCACCAACTGCGTCGCCCCCATGGTGAAGGTCCTGGACGAGCACTTCGGCATCGTCAAGGGACTGATGACCACGATCCACGGCTACACCAACGACCAGGTCGTCCTCGATGGCCCGCACAAGGACCTGCGGCGGGGCCGCAGCGCCGCCGTGAACATCATCCCCACCTCCACCGGAGCAGCCCGCGCGGTCGGCCAGGTCCTGCCGGAACTGGCCGGCACCCTGGACGGCATCGCCGTACGCGTGCCCGTCGAGGACGGCTCGCTCACCGACCTCAGCGTGGTGCTGGACCGGCCGGTGACCGCCGAAGAGGTCAACGCCGCCTTCCGTGAGGCCGCCGACGGACCGCTCAAGGGCGTGCTGCGCGTGTCCGACGCCCCGATCGTCTCCCGCGACATCGTGGGCGACCCCGCCTCCTGCGTCCTGGACGCCCCGCTGACCCAGGCGCACGGCGAGTTGGTCAAGGTCTTCGGCTGGTACGACAACGAGTGGGGCTACACCAAACGGCTGCTCGATCTCACCGAGTACGTCGCCGTCCGGCTACCGCGCGGCTGACGGGGAATCCCGCCCCGGCCACCGGGGCCTGATCCCGTACCATCCCGCGTCCTGGACCATTACCGTGGCACTTGACCGAGGCGGTCGCCTTCCGGCAGGTCGAGGGGACGTGGAGGAGCACCGGTGGAGCGCCATGAGCGGGCCGAGAAGGCCCGCGTACGGCCGCCGCAGCTCAAGCTGGACGAGCTGCTGGAGGAGTTGCAGGCCCGCCTCGACGCGGCCCGCGGCACGCGCGACCGGGTGCACAGCCTGCTGGAGGCGGTGCTCTCGGTCGGCCGGGAGCTGGACCTCGAACAGGCGTTGCACAGCATCGTGGAGGCCGCGGTGGCGCTGGTCGACGCCCAGTACGCCGCGCTCGGCGTGATCGGCCCCGACGGCAAGCGGATCTCGGACTTCCACACGGTCGGCGTCACCGAGGAACAGTCCGCGAAGATCGGCCACTATCCCGAGGGCCACGGCATCCTGGGCGAGCTGATCCGCCACCCCGAGCCGCTGCGGCTGACCAAGCTCTCCGAGCACCCGGCCTCGTACGGCTTCCCGGCGCACCACCCGCCGATGAACACCTTCCTCGGCGTCCCGATCCGGGTCCGGGATCAGGTCTTCGGCAATCTCTACCTGACCGAGAAGCGGGGTGGGGTGCAGTTCGACGAGGAGGACGAGTCGGTCCTGTCCACCCTGGCGGTGGCGGCCGGTGTCGCCATCGACAACGCCCGGTTGTACGAGGAGTCCCGGCTGCGTGAGCGCTGGCTGCGGGCGACCGCGGAGATCACCCACAGTCTGATGTCCGGCAGCGACCGCGGCGCGGCCCTCGGCCAGATCGCCGAACGCGCTCGGGAGATCACCGGCGCGGCCCTCGCCGTGGTCGCCATGCCCCTGGAGGGGACCGAGACGCTGGAGGTGGAACTGGCGGTCGGACAGGGCGCCGAGTCCCATCGCGGGCTCGTGCTCCCCATGAACGGGAGCCTGATCGGCCAGGCCTTCTCCACCGCCACCCCGGTCACCAGCGCGGACGTCACCCACGACGAGCGAGTGCCGTTCCCCTCGCCCCGACTGGACGGGCTGGGTGCCGCCGTGGCCGTGCCCATCGGGGCCGGTGGGGGCGTCCGAGGTGTCGTGCTGCTGGTGCGTGAGGCGGGGCGCGCGGTGTTCTCCGAGAAGGAGATCGAGCCGCTGAGGGGCTTCGCCGCGCAGGCCGCGATCGCGATGGAGCTGGCCGACCGCCGCGCGGACGCGGAGCAGATCGCCCTGCTGCAGGACCGCGACCGGATCGCCCGTGACCTGCACGATCTCGCGATCCAGCGGCTCTTCGCGACGGGCATGACCCTGCAGAGCGCCGGTCGCTTCATCGAGCACAAGGAGGCCTCGGACCGCGTCGCACGGGCGGTGGAGGACCTGGACGAGACCATCAAGATCATCCGTTCGACCATCTTCGGCCTGCGAGCCCGTGACGAAACCTCCGGAAGCGGGCTGCGGGCCCGGGTGGTCCGGGTGGCCGGCGAGGCGGCCCCGGTGCTGGGCTTCGCGCCGAGCGTGCGCATGGAGGGACTGGGGGACACCGACGTACCTCGGGGGGTCGCCGACCATGTCGCGGCCGTGCTCTCCGAGGCCCTGACCAACGTGGGCCGGCACGCCCGCGCCGACCGCGCCGACGTCGCGCTGGAGACCGACGGCCGTGAGGTACGGCTGACCGTGTCCGACAACGGTGTGGGCATCCCGGCCGACGGGCGCCGCAGCGGCCTGGCCAACATGGCGGAGCGGGCACGGCAGTTGGGCGGTGACCTGACGGTGATCACTCCCGACGGCGGCGGCAGCACGCTGGTGTGGCGGGCCCCGCTGACACCCGAAGCGCAGTAGCCGGCGCCTACGCCTGGGCCGGTCGGTCCCCTTGCCAGGGACCTTCGGATCTGTCGGGCGATGGCGCGCGGTGTCAGGCTGAAACCCGGCTCACGAGGCCACATCGGCGGATGCGAAGGCCTCGTGCGGCTTCTCGGGAGGGGCAGGGCGGCCACCCTGTCCTGCCGGGCCCGCGTCAGGCCGACACGGGGCGTGCTGGGGACGCGCGGTTCCGCGGTGTCGACGGGCCCGGCATACACCGGCGGCGGCACGGATCAGGGCCGTACGGCCGGCCGTCATGGCCACCCGGCCCCTCCCGTCACCCCGGGGGCCGGACGACGCTGAGAAGTGGCAAGCAGAGCCTCCAGAGAGGGAGGGCCGTCATGAAGTTCCGGCGCCTGTTCCTGTTCACGGAGGAGACCGTGCTGTACGCGTTCGCCGTGGTGCTCGCGTTCCTGGGCTTCGCGGTGGCCCTTTCGATGGTCGGGATCATCGTGGCGCCCCTCGCGATACTGGGTGTCATCGGGCTGGTCACGCTCGCACGGCACGTCGACCATGACCGTCGCGGTCTCGTCCCCCGGCACTGACCGGGATGGCAGACCAACAGTCCCGGCCGCAGGGGCCGCCCGGCTCCTGCGGTCCCGTTCGGCGCAGAGTCCCGCGGACTCCGGTGCCCCGTCCTCCGGCCGTTCGAGCTGGGGCGTACTCCCGCACGCCCCAGGTGCCGTGGGGACGGTCCTGCGCGAGCCCTCGTGGCCGGGGAGCCATGCGGGTTGTCGCGCCGGCGGCTGCCGCTGTCGCCGACTCATGGCGGCGGCCGCCCCCAGTGAGGGCGGGTTGCACGGGCTCGGCTTCGGCCGGGGGACATGGGGCCGATGGCTGTGGGATCGCGGGGCCGGCGCCCGCTGTGCGAAGTAGGCTCCCCGCGGGTCGGTGGGTGTCGTGCCCGCCATGTGGCGGTGACAGGTGGGGCTCGGTGATCAGCGACGGCATGGCCGAGGTGCTGCGGTCCCTGGGGCGCAGCCGGGGCGACGAGGTGATGCGCGCGAGCGCCCGGGTGCTGGCCGCCGACGGCGCCGCCGTGGCGCTGATGGTCGGCAACGGCCATCTCGCGGAGCCACTGTGGTGGACGGCGGGCGCGAGCGCGCGGTTCGAGGAGTTGCAGTACACCCTCGGTGAGGGGCCCGGCCTCGACGCGATCCGCATCAGGACGCATGTGCTGGAGCCGGATCTGGAGGCGGTGCGGCCGGGGCGCTGGCCCGTCCTGGTGCCGGCGGCCCGTAAGGCGGGCGTGCACGGTGTGTGCTGCTACTTCCTGGGGGTGGGCGGCATACGTCTGGGGGTGCTGACCGTGTTGAATCCACAGGCCCGCAAGGTGACCGAGCGGCAGCACGAGGATGCCCTCGCGCTGGCGGCCGGGCTGACCGCCGCTCTCCTGGGCGAGAACCCGCCGGAGACCTGGCCCGGCGAGGGCGAGACGGCGCGGGAGCGGACGATGTGGGCGTCCGGCGGTCTGTACCGGCCGGTGGTGCACCAGGCCACGGGGATGATCAGCGTGCAGCTCGACGTGCCGCTCGCCGAGGCCCTGGTGCGGCTGCGCGCCCACGCCTACTCCACCGGCCGGCCGCTGGGCGAGGTCGCCCGGGACGTGGTGGCCAGGAGGCTCCGTTTCAGCAACGATGTGAAGGGGCCGTACCCGGCCGACGGAGCGAAGGGATGAACGGCATGGCCCGCGAGCAGCGTCTCGCCGAGATCTTCGTCGAGCTGGCGGACTCCCTGATCGACGACTTCGACGTCATCGACCTCCTGCAGCGTCTGTCGGCCCGCTGTGTGGAACTCCTGGACGTCGAGGCCGCCGGCATCATGCTGGCCGACGGGCAGGGCGAACTCCAGGTCGTCGCCGCCTCCGACGAGCGCACCCATCTGCTGGAGCTGTTCGCCCTGCAGCACGATCAGGGCCCCTGCGTGGAGTGCTTCCGGACCCGGGAGCCGAGGACGGACATCGATCTGACCGACACGGCGGCGACGGCAAACTGGCCGGCCTTCGCCGCGCGGGCGCGGGAGACCGGCTACCTGGTCACGCACGCGCTGCCGTTGAGGCTGCGGCAGCGGATCGTGGGCGCGCTCAACCTCTTCCAGTCCCGTCCGGGCACGCTCGTGGAGGACGACACCACCCTCGCGCAGGCGATGGCCGACGTGGCCACCGTCGCCATCCTCCAGCAGCGGACGCTGGAGCGGGCGCACGTCGAGAACAGCCAGTTGCAGACCGTGCTCACCAGCCGGGTGCTGATCGAACAGGTCAAGGGCGTGCTCGCCGAGCGCTGGGGCTCCACGGTCGACCAGGCGTTCACCCAGTTCCGCGCCTACGCGCAACAGGAGCGGCTGGACCTGGCCGAGCTGGCCCGGCAGATCGTCGACGGCAGCAGGGACACGACCGCCATACCGCCGCCCGGGTCACCGGTCCGGGACCCGGGCCCGAGCCAGTGACGCGGTCACCGGCGGTCGGACGACCAGTCGTGCGCCGCGGTACGTGACGCGCCGGCCATGCTGTCCAGCACGTCCTGCGCCACGTCGGTGAGACGGCGCTGATGGTGCCGGGCGTGGCCGCGGATCTGCTCGAAGGCGTCCTGCACGCTCACTCCGCGCCGCTGCGCCAGCACTCCCTTGGCCTGCTCGATGACGACCCGGGAGGAGAGGGCACCGCGCAACTGGACGGCCAGCGCGGCACTGTCGCGCAGGGCCCGCTGCTGCAGAATGCTGATGGCGGCCATGTTCGCCAGGGCCCGGGCGAGCCGCAGCCGATCGGCGTCCAGGGGGGTCGGGCGCGCGTTGAACAGGACGAGTGCGCCGATCACCTGCTCGCGCAGCCGCAGCGGCACCGCGGCCACGGAAGTGAAGCCGAGGTCGCGGGCCGCGCGGCTGAACCGGCGCCAGGCCGCCTGTGCGTGGGGGTGATCCAGGGGGATGTCGGGGATCGGGCGACCGGTGCGCAGGCAGTCCTGGCCGGGGCCCGCTCCCTGTTCGACGCTCGAGGCCTGAAGCGCGCGCGTGTTCTCGTCGGAGGCCGCCACATCGAGGCCGCGGCCCTGGGGAGAGGCCAGCAGGACGCCGGTCGCCGCCACGTCGAGCAGCCGGACGCAGTGGTCGGTGAGCGTATGCAGGAAGTCGATCACGTCGAAGTCCTCGCCGACCAGGGTGTCGGCCAGTTCGACGAAGGAGGCTGCGAGATCCGTCTCACGGGACTCGTAGGGCATCGGTGCACCTCGTCTCGCTGAGTGCCGACCACGCTCGCACGGTTCCGTATCCCGGGCCAGGGCCGAACGGCCCCTTGAGGGGTCTCGCAGTCGGTTCACTCCTCCGGCACCATCTCGATCGCACCGGCCGGGCACTCGGCGGCGCACAGCCCGCACCCCTTGCAGTAGTCCAGGTCGATCGCGAATCCCTTGCCGGGTCCCAGCTTGGTGATGGCGTTGTCCGGGCAGACGCCGTAGCAGTTGTCGCACTCGAAGCAGTTCCCGCACGACATGCAGCGCCGGGCCTCGAACAGGGCCGTGGACTCGTCGAGCCCCCGCACCACCTCGTCGAACGTCGAGACACGGCGGGCCAGTTCGAGCCGGGGCCGCACCGAGGCGGGCGCGTCCGAGTAGTACCAGGTGTTGAGGCGGTCGAAGTCGGCCGGAGCGTGCTTGGCGTCGGCCTCGTAGGAAGCGCCGCGCAGATAGGCGTCGATGTGCCGCGCCGCCCGCTTCCCGTGCCCCACGGCCACCGTGACCGTGCGCTCGGCGGGCACCATGTCGCCGCCGGTGAAGATGCCCCGGTGACCGGTCATCAGGCCCTCGGCGACCCGCACCATGCCGTGGTCCACGGCCAGCTCGGGCACGCCCTTGAGCAGTGACAGGTCGGAGTCCTGGCCCAGCGCAAGCACCACGGTGTCGGCGTCCAGCTCCTCGAACTCGCCCGTGGGCTGCGGGAACCCCGTCTCGTCGAGCCGCATCCGCTCGATCGTGACACGGCCGCCGTCGGCGTGCTTGATGGTGGACAGCCACTTCATCCGCACGCCCTCCTCCAGGGCCTCCTCGACCTCCTCGTCGTGCGCGGGCATCCGGTCCCGGGTACGCCGGTAGACCACCACGGCGTCGGTCGCGCCCAGCCTGCGCGCGGTGCCCGCCGCGTCCATGGCGGTGTTGCCGCCGCCGTAGACCGCGACCGTACGGCCCAGCAGCGGAGGAGCCTCGCCCTCCATGCTGCCCAGCAGCGCCACCGCGTCGAGGATGTGCGCGCTGTCGCCCGCCGGGATGTACGTGCGCCGGCCGATGCCCGCGCCCACGGCCAGGAACACGGCGTCGAAGCCGCCGTCCCGCTGCGCGGCGAGCACGTCGTCGACGCGGGCGCCGGTCTCCAGGACGACGCCGAGGGCGAGAACGCGGTCGATCTCCGCGTCCAGCACCTCGCGTGGCAGGCGGTAGCGCGGGATGCCGTGGCGCATCATGCCGCCCGCACGCTCCTGTGCCTCGCGGATCGTCACCTCGTGGCCGAGGAGCCGGAGATGGTACGCCGCCGACAGTCCGGCGGGGCCGCTGCCGACGACCAGCACACGCTTCCCGGAGGACACCGGCGGGGCATCCACCTGCCAACCGCGCTTGATCGCCTCGTCCCCCAGGAAGCGCTCGACGGCGTTGACGCCGACGGCGTCGTCGACCCGCACCCGGTTGCAGGCCGTCTCGCACGGGTGGTAGCAGACCCGGCCCATGACGGCGGGCAGCGGGTTGTCCCCCTCCTGGAGCAGGGCGCCGGCGGCCGGTGGAATCAGGCCGAGGGCCGCGGCGGCCATCGCGGCCAGCGACAGCGCCATACCGCCGAGCGCGCTCTGCACCGCGATGCGCGGGACCGTACGGCGATGGTGACGGCGTCGGCCAGGCGGTCCACCCGGTCGGCGGTCAGCACGATGTCGGCGGCCTCGGAGGCCGCCGTGGAGCCGCGGGCGCCCATCGCCACTCCGATGTCGGCGGCGGCGAGCGCGGGCGCGTCATTGACGCCGTCGCCGACCATCGCGGTGACGGCGAGGTCGCGTTCGGCGCGCACCGCGGCGACCTTGTCGGCCGGGGAGAGGCCGGCCCGCACCTCGTCGAGGCCGAGCACGGCGCCGACCTCGCGGGCGGGCTCGGCACAGTCGCCGGTGAGCATCACGAGTCGTTCGATGCCCGCAGCGCGCAGTCGACGCAGCGTGCGCGGGGCATCGTGCCGGAGCGGGTCGCGCAGCAGCACGGCTCCGACCGGGTGGCCGTCCACACTGAGCCAGACCACCGCCGCCCCGTCCAGGACGGCACGGTTGTCCGCCGCGCGGGCCCAGGCGGGCTTGTCCACCCCGGAGTCCAGGCGGCCGACGCGCATCCGGCGTCCGGCGACGGTGCCCACGGCCCCGCGGCCGGGTTCCTCGGACATGTCCGAGGGCACGGACAGCCGCAGACCGCGCTCCCGGGCCTCGTCGACAAGGGCCCGCGCCAGCACATGCGGCGAGTACTGGTCCAGGGAGGCGGCCAGCCGCAGCACCTGCGACGGCTGCCAGCCGTGCGTCGCGATCACGTCCAGCACCCGCGGCCGTCCGCCGGTGAGCGTCCCGGTCTTGTCGAGCAGCAGCGTGCGGGCCCGGCCGAGCTTCTCCAGCGCCCCGCCGTCCCGGATCACCACCCCGCGGCGCGAGGCCCGTGACAGACCGGAGACCACCGCCACCGGCGCGGCCAGCAGCAGGGGGCACGGCGTGGCGACCACCAGCACCGCCACCGCCCGTACGGCGGATCCGCTGACCAGCCAGGTCAGCCCCGCCACGGCCACGGTGAGCGGCAGGAACCAGGCCGCGTACCGGTCGGCCAGCCGCACCACGGGCGCGGACTGCGCCCCGGCCTGCCGGGCCAGCCGCACGATCCCGGCTCACGTGCTGTCCTGCTCGGTCGCCGACGCACGCAGCTCGAAGGCACCGCCCGCGTTGACGGCGCCGCTGCGCACCGAGCGGCCCGGCGCCCGCCGCACGGCCAGTGGCTCTCCGGTGAGCACCGACTCGTCGAGCACGGCCGGGTCGCGGACCACGATCCCGTCGACGGGGACGACCTCGCCGGGCCCCACGACGAGGAGATCGCCGACCGCCACCTCGCCCAGCGGCACCATGCGCACGTCGGTGCCGGTGCGGCGCCTGGCGGTGCGGGGCGCGTGCTCCAGCAGGGCGCGCAGATCATGTGAGGCCCGCCGTCGGGCGGCCGCCTCCAGGGTGCGGCCGGAGGCGAGCATCAGCGCGATCAGCGACCCCGCCAGTTACTCGCCGACCGCGAGCGTGCCGGCCAGCGCCAGGACCGCGATCAGGTATACGCCGGCCCGACCCCGCCGGAGCGCACCCAGCACCCAGCCCACCGCGGGCCCGACGGCGACGAGGGTGCCCAGGGCCCAGCACAGGTCGGCGAGATCGGTGGCGCCCGCCAGCCGGAAGGCGCCGCCGACCGTCAACGCGACCACGGTGTCGGCCAGCAGCAGCGACTCCAGTGCCGGCATACGGGAGAGGACCGACAGCACCTGATGCAGCGGCCTGTGAGGAAGGAAGCGGGTCATGGCGGTGCCCGTCCCGGACGCCCGGTCGGCTCAGTCGTGCGGGACGACGGCGACGGGGCACGACACGTGGTGCAGGGCGGCGTGCGCGACCGGCCCGAGCTTCCACGTCAGCAGTGACGGGTGGAGCCTGCGTCCCACCACCATCAGGCGGCCGCGGGCCGAGGCGGTCAGCAGCACCTGCGCGGCGGGACCCGTGGCCACGTGCTTAATGACAGGCACGTCGGGGAACTTCTCGCGCCACGGTGCCAGCGCGTCGGCCAGCCGCGTCCGCTCCTCGGCCTCGATGTCCTCGTCGACTCCGGCGACGAGCGAGGTCAGGGGCACCGCCCGTACCGCCCGAAGCCGTGCTCCGTGCGTGGCGGCGGAGGTGAAGGCGAACTCCAGCAGCGGCTCGGCGGCCGTTGCCGGATCCTCCACCCCGACGACGACCTCGTCGCGGTTCGCCGCCGCCGGATGGTCCCAACCCGTCTCGACGGCGGGGTCGCCCGCCCGGACGGCGACAGCCGGACACGGCGTCAGGCCGAGGACGTGCAGGCTGATGGAGCCCAGCAGGAAACTCGCCACGGAGCCGTACCCGCGCGAGCCGAGCACGAGCACGGACGCGCTCGAACCGTGCTCCAGCAGGACCTGTGCGGCAGGCGCCGACACCAGTTCCGTGGTCAGTGTCAGATCACCGTGACGGTGCAGCAGCTCGGCCGCGGTCCGTTGCAGGATGTCCCGGCCATAGCGCTGCTTGGTATGTGCCTCCTGACGGATCGGCACGTCCAAGGGCTGGGTGGTCCACGAGTGGAGCAGTACGACGGGCAGGTGCCGGTCCGCGGCCTCGCGGGCGGCCCACCAGGCGGCCGTCACGCTCGCCGGCGATCCGTCCAGCCCCACCACCACAGGTCCGGTCATGGCACACCTCCCGGTGTCGGCGCGGCACCCGTACCGGGTACCGCGCGTGTGCTCCCTCCGCACTTCCAGAGTGGGAGCCCGGTGCCCGCGGGACGAGGGCCGGTCGGGGTGTGCCCGGGGCCCGGTCGGCCCTGTGCGGGGATCGGCCGGCGAGACGAGCCTGGGAGCACAGGAGCGGGGCGACGGCCGCACGCCGGGCCGGCAGGGCCCGGCCGCACCGTGCTGCCCCGCCGTGTCGTACGGAGCCCGACTGCCTTGCCCGGAAAAGGGGAGCGCGATGAACAGCCCGGTTCTCGTAGGGGTGGACGGTTCCCGGCTCCAGGCCGTGCGCGAGGTCCGGGCGGGAGGGAGGTGACCGTGGGCGGACGACTGGCGGAAGCGGCCCCGCCGGAACGCACTCCGGAGGCGGACAGCCACCTACTGGCCCCGGCCGAGGTGGCCGCAGGCCTGGGGGTCGACCCGGCGACGGGGCTGAGCGCGCGGCAGGCCGCCGAGCGCGCCGCGATCCATGGGCCGAACCGGCTGGCCGAACCGGCCCGGCGGCCCGAATGGCTGAAATTCCTGGACCAGTTCCGCAACTGGCTCATCGGCATCCTGCTGATCGCCGCCGTCGTGGCCGGCGCCATCGGCGACATCAAGGACGCCGTCGTGATCACCGTCGTCCTCCAGATCAACGCCGTCCTCGGCTACCTCCAGGAGCGGCGCGCCGAGCGCAGCCTGGAGGCGCTGCGCCGGATGCTGGTGCCCACCGCCCGCGTCCGTCGCGACGGCATTCAGTGGCAGGTCGAGGCCGCCACCCTCGTCCCCGGCGACATCGTCCTGCTGGAGGCGGGCGACCGGGTGCCGGCCGACGGGCGCCTCACCGTCGCGGAGTCGGCGGAGGTCGCTGAGGCGGCCCTGACCGGCGAGTCACAGCCGGTCGCCAAGAGCACCGCGCCGGTCGAGGCGGAGACGAGCGGACCGGTGCCGCTCGCCGAGCGCACCGGCATGCTGTTCATGAACACCGCCGTGACCCGGGGCCGCGCCGAGATGATCGTGACGGCCACCGGCATGCGCACCGAACTCGGCGCGATCGCCGAGGCGCTGCGCAGCGGCGCGGAGCCGCCCAGCCCGCTCCAGATCCAGCTCGACAGCCTCGGCCGCCGACTCGCCCTGCTCAGCGGCGTCGCGGTCGTTGCCTACGCGCTCGTCGCCCTGATCCAGGGGGAGACGATCGGGGAGATCGCCCTGCGTGCCGTGGCCCTGGCCGTCGCGGCCATCCCCGAGGGGCTGCCGGCGGTCCTGGCGCTGACCCTGGCGCTCGGCGTGTACCGCATGGCACGCCGCGGGGCCATCGTCAAACGGCTCGCCTCGGTGGAGTCGCTGGGCTCGGCGACGGTCGTGTGCAGCGACAAGACCGGCACGCTGACCCTCAACGAGATGACGGTACGGGCCCTTTGGACCGCCGGCAGGCTCTACGAGGTCACCGGCGAGGGCTACGGCACCCGGGGCGCCGTCCGCGGCGGCGAGGGACACACCGGTCAACTCCTGCCGTTCGCCCTCTGCAACGACGCGCGGCTGACCGACGACGGCTTCGTGGGCGACCCGACGGAGGCCGCGCTGATCGTCCCGGCCACGAAGGCCGGCCTCGACGCCGACGGGCTGCGGGCCGAACTGCCGCGCACCGGCGAGCTGCAGTTCGACGCCGCGACCAAGTACATGGCCACCTTCCACCCCGAGCCCGACGGCCGCACCCGCGTCCACGTCAAGGGCGCGGTGGACGTGCTCCTTGACCTGTGCATCGCCGTACGGACCGAAGAAGGGTACGACCGCTCGACGCCCTGCGCCGCAGCGAGGTCGAGGCGATGGCCGCACGGCTCGGCGGCGCGGGACTGCGCGTCCTGGGCGCCGCGACCGCCGTCGTGGACGGCCCGCCCGACCCCACCGCACTGCCGGGCCTCAGCCTCGTCGCCGTCGCCGGGATCGCCGACCCGCCGCGCCCCCAGGCCCGCGACGCGATGGCGCAGTGCCGGTCGGCGGGCGTCGCGGTGAAGATGATCACCGGGGACCACGCCGACACGGCGACGGCCATCGCCCGCGAACTCGACATCGACGGACAGGTGGTCACCGGCACCGAGCTGGACCGGATGACGGAGGAACAACTCGCCGCGCGCATAGACGACATCGGCGTGTTCGCGCGGGTCGCCCCCGAGCACAAGGTCGGGATCGTGCGGGCCCTGCGATGGGGCGCACCGGCACGGACGTGGCCAAGGAGGCCGCCGACGTGGTCCTCACCGACGACGACTTCTCCACCATCGTGCGGGCGGTCCGCGAGGGGCGGGCGATCTACGACAACATCGTCAAGTTCGTCCGCTTCCAGCTCGCCACCAACGTCGGCGCCATCCTGACCCTGCTGGGCGCCTCCCTGGCCGGCCTGCCGGCCCCGCTGACCGCGGCCCAACTGCTGTGGATCAACATCATCATGGACGGCCCGCCCGCCATGGCCCTGGCCGTCGACCCCGCCCGCGACGACGTGATGCGCCACCCTCCGCGCGATCCTGGGGAACGGATCCTGGACACCCGCCGACTGCTGGCCATCACCCGGGCCGGCGCGGCCATGGCACTCGGCACGGTGGCCCTGCTGGCCGCGGCCCGCTCGTGGATCGACACGGACACTGCGCTGACCATGGCGTTCACCACGTTCGTCCTGTTCCAGCTCTTCAACTCGCTGAACGTCCGCGCCGACGACGGGCCCCTGCTCGGCCGCCACCAGTTCCGCAACCGCACGCTGTGGCTGTGCCTGGCCGGGGTGCTGGCGGTGCAGGTGCTGGCCGTCCATCTGCCGTGGGCCCGCTCGGTGTTCGGCACGGTGCCGCTCGACGCGGGACAGTGGGCGCTGTGCCTGGGTACGGCAGCCACGGTGCTGCTCGTCGAACTCGCGGCGCGGGGGGGGGGCGGCGGCTGCTGGGGAGGTAGGCGCCGAGGTATCAGTACGGCGCCCACCTCGCGTCCGCCGGCAGGTCACTTCGCCTGGGCGAGCCAGACCGCGTCGGCACCGGCCGGGAAGCGGAGCTGGCCGGTGGTGTCGTGCACGGCTCGCCACACCGTCTCGGCGACATCGCTCTCCTTGGTGAACAGGTCCTGGCCCGTGAAGGAGTCCATGGCCTGCTTCGCCCACGCCGCGTAGGGCGCCGGGACCAGCTCGTCCAGGGAGGCGCCGTTGGTCGCCCTGACGGCGAAGTTCGTCGTCAGGCAGGCTCCCGGCTCGACCGTCTTCGCCCGCACTCCGAAGGGCGCGAGCTCGAGCGCGAGGGAGGAGGTGAACCCCTCGATCGCCATCTTGCTCGCCTTGTAGACGGCAGACAGCGGCATGTGTCCGAGCACCACGCTGGAGGTCACGTTGACCACGACGCCGGAGCCGCGCTCGCGAAACTGCGGCAGCACCGCCTGCGTCATCGCCATCACGCCGAACGTGTTCGTCTCGAAGACCCCCCGCACCCTGGCCATGGGAGTGCCTTCGAACACGCTGATCGAGGGGACACCCGCGTTGTTGACCAGGACGTCGACGGGCCCGGCCGCCTCCAGCGCGGCGGCGATACCCTCCGGGTCGGTCACGTCGAGCCCGACGACGCGCAGCCGGTCGGACTCGGGCAGGACGCCCGTACGCGGGGTGCGCATCGTGGCGATGACGTTCCACCCCTGCGCGTGGAAGTGGCGGGCGGTCTCCCGGCCGTAGCCGGACGAGGTACCGGTGATCAGAACGGTCTTCATGCCGAGCTCCTCTGCGATGGGAATGAGTAATCCCAGTGAATCGCTCTGACCTGCGCAAATAATAGAACTATCCTCGCTTCCACTTGCACGATCCTCCTTGGTGAGGGAGTTTCCGCTCAGGACAGCACCCCCACGGGAGTGCGCACGGCGGCACGCAGCCGTGCGGCGTCCCTGCTGGGCGGTGCGCCGAACTGGCGCCGGTACTCCCGGCTGAACTGTGACGGGTTGTCGTAGCCGACGCGCTGTCCGACCCCCGTGACATCGCCGGGGTGGGTGGCGAGCAGCAGCCTCGCCTCCTGGAGCCTGATCTGCTTCTGGAACTGGATGGGGCTCATCGCGGTCACCGCCTGGAAGTTGCGGTAGAAGGCGGACACGCTCATGCCGGACATGCGGGCCACGTCCTCCACCCGGAAGGGCTCCGCATAGTGCTCGCGGATCCAGCGCACGGCCCGCGAGACATGGCTGAGGCTGCTGTCGGCGAGGCCCAGTTGACGAACCGTCGCCCCCTGCTCACCGGTGATCAGACGCCACAGGATCTCGCGCTTGACCAGCGGGGCGAGTACGGCCCGGTCGCGGGGCTCGTCGAGCAGCCGCAGCATCCGGACCACCGCGTCGAGCAGCGGGGCGGAGGCGGTGCTGACCGCGATCCCCGACGGCGCGCCTCCGCCGGCCCGGGAGGTGACTTCCGGCCCGGCCTGGAGCAGCAGTTCGGCGACGGCGGACGGCTCCAGCGTGAGGCCGAAGCCCAGCGCCGGACGGTCGGGGTCGATCCGGGTGAACTGGCCCGTGACGGGCAGGTCGACGGACGCGACCAGGTACTGCCCGGGGCCGTACTCGTACACCCGGTCACCCAGGGCGAGCCGCTTCGTGCCCTGGGCGATGACCGCGAGCACGGTGCCGGACATCGAGGGCGCCGGTGGGTCCGCACGGTCGACCTTGGAGATCAGGACACCGTCGATGGCGGTGGTCCAGTCGGGGCGGGCGTACCGGGCGAGCAGGGTGCGGAGTTCGTCGAGGTCCATGCGTCCATTGCAGCACCAGAGCTGTGGATGGCTCCTGTGCTCGCGAGGATTGTGCAAGCTCCGACGAGTATCGTTCTAACGTTTGCGCAGGTCAGACGGATTCAATGGAATCACCTCACTCCAACACCGAGAGGGAAGATTCCATGGACCGGTTGGTCGACGTCACCGAAGGCTGGACCAGCGAGGAGGACCATCACCGGATCTTCGCCGGTGCGGCCGCCCAGGCCGTCGTGGCCCGGATCGACGGGCTGCTGGCCAAGGAGCCTGAGTACGCCGACCACGTCCCGGTCCTCGGCAAGGCCGCCTTCTGAGCCCTCGAAAGGAAAAGATCATGACCGCGACCCGACCCGCCCTTGACCCCGAACTGCGGGAGCTGCTCGTCGACATGCCCCTCATGTCCCGGCTCAGCGCGGAGGTTCTCACACAACTGCGCCGGATGCCGTCGACCCCCGTCGACTCCCTCCTCACTCACCGGCAGGTCGACCGGCGTGAGATCACCGTGTCCGCCGAGGACGGGGCCCCGATCCCCCTGTCGGTCCTCAGTCCGGCGGACAGTAAACGCACCGCCGCCGCACCCTGCGTCTACTGGATCCACGGCGGCGGGATGGTCATGGGCGACCGCTTCTCGCAGATCGACATCCCGCTGGAGTGGCTCGACGAGTTCGGCGCGGTCGTGGTCTCCGTCGACTACCGGCTCGCCCCCGAGGCCACCGGGACCACCCTGGTCGACGACTGCTACCAAGGACTGCTCTGGGTCGCCGAACACGCCGCCGAACTCGGCGTCGACCCCGCCCGCATCGTCGTCGCGGGAGCCAGCGCGGGCGGCGGCCTCGCGGCCGGCGTCACCCTGCTGGCCCGCGACCTCGGCACCCCGGCGATCGCCGCGCAGATGCTGATCTGCCCGATGCTCGACCACCGCAACGCCACCCTGTCCAGCCGCCAGTACTCCGGAGTGCCCGGCGTCTGGACCGGCGAGATGAACGAGTTCGGATGGCGGGCCGTCCTCGGCGACCTCACCGGCGCCCAGGTGCCGGCGTACGTCTCACCCGCCCTCGCCGACGACCTCTCGGGCCTGCCGACCACGTACATCGACACCGGCTCCGCCGAGGTTTTCCGCGACGAGGACACCGACTACGCCACCCGCATCTGGGCAGCGGGCGGCCAGGCCGAACTCCACGTCTGGGCAGGCGGCTGCCACGGGTTCGACGCGCTGTACCCGCAGGCACGCATCTCCGCCACGGCCCGCCGCACCCGGACCGACTGGCTCGCCCGAGTCCTGCCCGGCACCTAACGGCCCGGGCGGTCGCCGGCCTCCGGCTGCTCCAGGTGGGTGGCGAGTACGGCGGCCTGGACGCGCCGCTGGACGCCCAGCTTGGCCAGCAGCCGGGAGATGTGGTTCTTGACCGTCTTCTCCGACAGATAGAGCCTGCTGCCGATCTCACGGTTGGTCAGACCGTCCCCGATCAGCGCGAGGATCTCCCGCTCGCGCGGGGACAGCCCGGCCAGTTCCGGCGCCTCGACGGGAGCCTGTGCGGGCTCGGTGCGCAGGGAGCGCATCAGCCGGGCCGTGGTCGCGGGGTCGAGCATGGACTGCCCCGAGGCGACCGTGCGCACCGCCGACACCAGGTCGGACCCCTTGATCTGCTTGAGCACATAGCCGGACGCCCCGGCCATGATCGCGTCGAGCAGGGCGTCCTCGTCGTCGAAGGAGGTGAGCATCAGCACGGCCAGCTCCGGCATCCGGCTGCGCAGCTCGCGGCAGACCGTGATGCCGTCGCCGTCCGGGAGGCGTACGTCCAGCACGGCCACGTGCGGCCGCACCGCCGGGGCGCGGACGAGGGCGTGCTCCACGTTCGCCGCGTCGCCGACGACGCAGATGTCCGGCTCGGCGTCCAGGAGGTCGGACAGTCCGCGCCGGACGACCTCGTGATCGTCTAGCAGAAAGACCCGGATCGGCTCCTGTGCGGTGAAGCGGCGCGCTTCGGTCATGTCGACCCCTCGTTCCCCGGACGGTGGCGGACGGCGGGCCGTCCTTGACCACGATCATCGTCCGACAGGGACGTGCGCACCAGGGCCGATCGGCCCCACTCGGAGCATCAGTGGGTGGCACCGTCCCACCCGTCCAGTTCGAACGTGACGTGGATCAGCCGGGCGGCCACCGGCACCAGCGACGTGTCACGGATCCGGCCGCGCACCGTCACGACCCCGTCGTCGACCGCGATCCGCGCCGCCGACGCCGGCGGCGGGAAGAGGTAGGACACGACCTCGCGGCGCACCTCCTCCGCGATCTCCTCGTCGTCCCGCAGGAACACCTTCAGCAGGTCGGCCCGGCTGACGATGCCCTCCACCCGGCCGTCCACGGCCACCACCGGCAGCCGCTTGACCCTGGCCCGTGCCATGGTGCGGGCGGCCTGGGCGAGCGTGGCGTCGGCCGTGACGGTCATCGCGGGAGAGGTCATCAGCTCGCCCGCGGTCAGCGAACCGGCCTTCCTCAGGCCGGACAGCCGGCGCAACTGCGTGTACCGGTCGGGGTCGCTGTCGCGGAACTCCTCCTTGGGCAGCAGATCGGCCTCGGAGACGACACCGAGGACCCGCCCCCGGCCGTCCACCACGGGCACGGCGCTGACCTTGCGGTCCTGCAGCGTCCGTACGACATCCTTGAACGCGGCGTCGCGGCCGAGGCGACGTCGCGGGTCATCACATCACGCACGATGTGCGGGGATCCGGGCACGATGGCTCCCTCCAACTCCTCAGCGCGGGTTTCCGCTCCCGTACGGGGCGTACAGGTCCAGCAGCCGGACCCGGGCCGCCTGCAACCGGTGGGCCACGACCTCACCGACCCAGCGGGCGATGCTCCCGCCGAACTCGGGGTCGCTCTCGCACAGCGCGCGCACGGCGGCGGCGTCGAACTCGTAGGCCCGCAGCGGCGAGGCCGCCTCCGCGCCCAGGTGCCAGATGTGCGGCGAGTACAGCCAGGACCAGCCGACGAGTTCGTTGTGGCCGAGCGAGTCGATGACGGCGGCCTGGCGGCCGGGCACCCGCATGTCGAGGTCGACCGTGCCGGTCCGGACGATCCAGAACCGGTCGGCCGGCCCGCCCTCCTCGAAGAGCCGGGCGCCCTGCGGGAAGGACACCTCACGCGCGATCCGCAGCAGCCGTTCCCGGTGCTCGGCGGACAGTGCCCGAGGCATGCTGGTCGTAGCCGGTGCGTTCATGGGTGCCTCCAGGTCGGGCGTGCGGAGCTACCACCTCCAGCGTCGGCACGACCGGCCGCCGCAGCCATGGGCCACCCGGCCCCAGGACCGGGCCACCCGGCGGCTCCGAGAGGCCCTTCGGCACGCTGTGCGGCCGCGCGGCCGCGCCGTTCCATGGGGGCAAGAGCGCCGCTCGGCACGGTCTCGACGAAGCGAGACGAAGCGAGACGAAGCGAGGCGAGGGGAGAGGCGAAAGACCATGCGCATCGTCGTCGCCCTCGGCGGCAACGCCCTGCTGCGCCGCGGTGAACGCCCCGACGCGGACGTCCAGCGCGCCAACACCGTCCGTGTCGCCACCGCGCTCGCCGCCCTCGCCCACGAGCACGAACTCGTCGTCACGCACGGCAACGCGCCACAGCTCGACCTCCTCGCCGCCCAGAGCACGGCCGACACCGCCCTCACCGCCCCGTACCCGGTGGATCTGCTCGGCGCCCAGAGCCAGGGACTGATCGGCACCCTCCTGGTGCGCGCCCTGCGCGGGGTGCTGCCCGGACGCAGGGTCGTCGCACTCGTCACGCACACGCGGGTACGGGTCGACGACCCCGCGTTCGACCACCCCACCGGGTTCGTCGGCCCCGTCTACCCGGAGCGGCCGGCCCGGTTCCTGGCGGCGAAGTACGGCTGGTGCATGGCCGAGTACCGCCACGGCTGGCGGCGTGTGGTCCCCGCGCTCTCGCCCGAGCGGATCCCGGAGGCCGACACGGTCCGGGTGCTCCTGGAGATGGGGACCGTCGTGGTGTGCGCGGGCGGGGGAGGCGTCCCCGTGGCCTGCGACTGGACGACCGGGGAGCTGCACGCGGTGGAGGCGGTCGTGGACAAGGACCTCGCCGCCGCCCGACTGGCCGAGGACCTGAAGGCCGACTTCCTCCTCGTCCTCACCGACGTCCCGAACGTGTACACCGGCTACGGCACCCCGGACCAGCGGCCCGTACTCGATGCCACGCCCGCCGAACTGCGCGACGCCGACTACCCGCAGGAGTCGATGGGCCCCAAGGCCGAGGCCGCCGCCAGGTTCGTGGAGAACACCGGCCGACTGGCCGCGATCGGGGCCCTGGACGCGGCGTACGAGATCGTGCACGGCCGCTCCGGCACCCTCGTGCGCCCCGACCTGTTCGTCACCTGACGGCGACCGGCGGCCCGACAGGGCCCGGGGTTGGGGCCGTTCAGCCCAACGGACGCGGACCTTCGGCATCGGGGCAGGGCATGTCCGCGCCACGAAAGTGGACGGTGTCAACAGGGAATCCGCTCCGAAAGGAACATCATGGCCGTGCACGAGCACCCTCACCGGAGTTCCGGCTTCCACCTTCCGTCGTTCCGCAGGACCGGGACGGCACCGGCGGCGGCCGCCACGACGACGGCGACCGCGACGAGCCCGTACGTCTTCGCGTCCCTGCGCCTGCTGACCGGGTTCATCTTCCTGTGGGCGTTCCTCGACAAGACCTTCGGCTTCGGCTACGCGACCCCGTCCGGCAAGGGCTGGATCGACGGCGGCTCGCCCACCAAGGGCTTCCTCAGCGGTGTCGCGGCCGGGCCGATGGAGTCCACGTTCCACGACTGGGCCGGGGCCGGCTGGGCGGACTGGCTGTTCATGCTCGGTCTGCTCGGCATCGGTCTGGCGCTGGTCCTGGGCATCGGGCTGCGGCTCGCCGCGGTGGCGGGCACGTTGATGATGGCGCTGATGTGGATCGCCCAGTGGCCGCCGGCCAAGCACCTGTCCGACGGCTCGCCGAGCATGTCGGCCAACCCGTTCGCCGAGTACCACGTCGTGTACGCCGTCGTCCTGATCGCCCTCGCGGCGGTGGGAGCCGGCGCGGTCTGGGGACTCGGCAAGGCCTGGGCCCGGCTGCCCTTCGTCAGCCGCAACCCCTGGCTGCGGTGAGTCCAGGGGCCGCTGGGCCGGTCGGTCCCGACCGGGGACCAGCGGCCCCTCCACGAGGGCACCCGCACATCCGACTCTGGACACAGATCCCTGACCAGGAGGCAGACATCATGGTCCGCACCGTTGTAGTAGGCCTCGACGGCTCGTCCGAGAGCCGGGCCGCCGCCGAATGGGCGGCGCGCGAGGCGAAGCTGCGCGGCCTGCCGTTGAAGATCGTCAACGTCTGGGAGCCCGTCCCGGAACCCATGGCCCAGGCCCCGCTGCTCGGCACCGAGACCCAGCAGCACTGGACCGAGCGGATCCCGCGCGAGGCCGCCGAGGGGATCAGGCTGCGCCACCCCGGCATCGAGGTGACCACCGAGCAGCTCACCGGTGCCTACGCCGAGACCCTGGTCAAGGCCACCGAGGACGCGGAGCTGCTGGCCCTCGGCTCCCGCGGACTGAGCGGGTTCGGCGGCTTCATGGTCGGCTCCGTCGGCCTGTCCGTCGTGGCGCACTCCACCCGGCCGGTCGTCCTGGTCCGCGCCGGGGAGCAGGCGGCCGACGAGCACGAACCGGACCCGGCGGGCATCCCCTCGGCCGCCACCGGCTACCGGCCCGTCCTCCTCGGCCTCGACGCCGAGAGCCCCGACGACTCGGTGATCGAGTTCGCCTTCGAGGCGGCCGCCCGCCGCGAGACCGGCCTGCGGGTGCTGCACGGCTGGAACCTGCCGCCGTACTACGTCTACGGACTGTCCCGCGACGTCCGGCTCCACGACGAACTCACCCGGCAGAAGGCCGCCATCCTGACGGAAACGCTGCGCCCCTGGCGCCAGAAGCACCCGAACGTGGAAGTCACCGAGGAGTCCCCGTCCGGCAGCCCCGGCGCCCACCTGGTGGACGCCTCCCGCGAGGCATCCCTGGTCGTCGTCGGCCGCCGTGTCCGCCGCAGCCCGTTCGGCGCGCACATCGGCCCGATCACCCACGCCGTCCTGCACCACGCCGCCGCCCCCGTAGCGGTCGTCGCCCACAACTGACACCGAGTCCCGAGGAGTTGACCCCATGAAGGCAGCGGTCGTCCGAGCCTTCGGCGAGCCCCTGGTCATCGAGGAGCGCCCCGACCCCGAACCCGGCCCCGGCCAGGTCCGCATCCGTGTCGAGGCCTCCGGGCTGTGCCACACCGACATCCACGCCGCGCACGGCGACTGGCCGGTCAAGCCCAACCCGCCGTTCGTCCCCGGACACGAGGGCGTCGGCCTCGTCGAGAAGCTCGGCGACGGCGTCACCCACCTCGCCGTCGGCTGGCGGGTCGCCGTGCCGTGGCTGGGCTGGGCCTGCGGGCGGTGCGAGCACTGCCTGTCCGGCTGGGAGACGCTGTGCGAGCGGCAGATCAACACCGGCTACGGCTGCGACGGCGGCTACGCGGAGAAGGTGCTCGCCTGGGCCGACTTCGCGCAGCCCGTGCCGGACGGTGTCACCGCCGTCGACGCCGCCCCGCTGACCTGCGCCGGCGTGACCACGTACAAGGCGCTCAAGGTCGCAGGCGTCCAGCCCTCCCAGCTAGTCGCGATCTCCGGAGTCGGCGGACTCGGGCACCTGGCGGTGCAGTACGCGAAGATCGCCGGAGCCACCGTCGCGGCCGTCGACGTCACTGACGACAAGCTCGAACTCGCCGCCGAACTGGGCGCCGACATCGTCATCGACGCCCGCAAGGAGGACGTCGGCGAGGTGCTGAAGCGGCACGGCGGCGTTCACGCCGCGATCGCCCTCGCCGTGAACGACAAGGCGTTCGCCGACGTCAACTCCGGTCTGCGGCGCGGCGGCAGGCTCGTCATGGTCGCCCTGCCCGCGCACGGCACCGTCCAGGTCCCGATCTTCGACACCGTCCTGAACGGGACGAGCGTGATCGGCTCGATCGTGGGCACCCGGCAGGACCTCGCCGAGGTCTTCCAACTGCACGCGGCCGGCCATACGAAGGTCATCTGCGAGACCCGCCCGCTCGCCTCCGTCAACGAGTCCATCGACGAGGTGCTGCGCGGCCAGGTCAAGGCCCGGATCGTGTTCGACCTCGGCGCGCAGCGGTGACGGCGATGGACCTGCCGATCGTCGTCGGCGTCGACGGCTCGGAGCCCAGCCTGCGGGCCGTCGACTGGGCGTCCGACGAGGCCGCACTGCGCGGGGTGCCGCTCAGCGTCGTGTACGCCTGCCTGTGGGAGCAGTACGAGCGTGCCGCACTGGCCAAGGACCTCGGCAAGGCCTCGGCGCGGCGGCTGCCCCAGGAGATCACCGGCGCCGCCGCCCGACGGGCACACGATCGGCACCCGGATCTGACGGTGACCTCCGACGTGCTGTTCGAGGAGCCCGAGTACGCCCTGGTGCGCGCGAGCCGGAACGCCTGCGCGCTGGTCGTCGGCAGTCGCGGCCGCAGTTCGCTCGCCGAGGCGCTGCTCGGCGCCGTCAGCCTGACGGCCGCCGCACACGCCCACTGCCCCGTGGTCGTGCTCCGCGGCAGCCACGACAACCAGGCGACACCACCGGTGCACGGACGGATCGTGGTGGGCGTCGGCGACGGCGCCGAGGACTCGGCGGCGGTGCGCTTCGCCTACGAGGAGGCCCGGCGCCGCGGCGTCCCCCTGGAAGCGATACGGGCCTGGCGGTGCCCCGCGCACGAGACCACCGACCACCCGCTGCTCACCGGAGCACCCGCCGAGCTGCACGAGCGGGACGCCGAGGAGACACTGGCCAAGGCCCTGCGGGACGCCCCGCCGGATCTTCAGGTGCACCGCCGGACCCTCGAGGGGCACGCCCGCCGCGTGCTGGTGGACGCCTCGCACAGCGCCGACCTCCTGATCGTCGGCGCCAAGCGTCGCGCCGGCCACCTCGGGCTCCAGCTCGGCCGCGTCGCCCACACGGCACTGCACCACTCGGCCTGCCCGGTCGCCGTCGTACCGCAGCCGGCCTGACCGGCCCGTTTGCTGTTGAACCCCCCCCATGACCTACGGAGTCACCCATGGCAGAGCTGGAACGCCGGCCCGGCACCGAACTGACCGACGACGAACTGCACCGGCTCGACGCCCACTGGCGGGCCGCCAACTACCTCGCCGCCGGACAGATCTACCTGATGTCGAACCCGCTGCTGACCGAGCCCCTCGCGCCGGAGCACATCAAGCCGCGACTGCTGGGTCACTGGGGCACCTCGCCGGGCCTGAACCTCGTGTACACCCACCTCAACCGCGTCATCAAGGAGCGCGGGCTCGACGCCCTGTGCGTGTGGGGCCCGGGGCACGGAGGGCCGTCCGTGCTGGCCGGCTCCTGGCTGGACGGCAGCTACAGCGAGACCTATCCGGACGTGACGCGCGACGCACAGGGGATGGAGCGGCTGTTCCGGCAGTTCTCCTTCCCCGGCGGCGTGCCCAGCCATGTGGCGCCGGAGGTCCCGGGCTCCATCCATGAGGGCGGCGAGCTCGGCTACTCGCTCTCCCACGCCTACGGCGCCGCCTTCGACAACCCCGACCTGGTCGTCGCCTGCGTCATCGGCGACGGCGAGGCGGAGACCGGTCCGCTGGCCGCCTCCTGGCACTCCAACAAGTTCCTCGACCCGGTCCACGACGGCGCCGTCCTGCCGATCCTGCACCTCAACGGCTACAAGATCGCCAACCCGACCGTGCTGTCCCGCCTGCCCGAGCACGAACTGGACGCCCTGCTGCGCGGATACGGCCACGAACCCCTCCACGTCACCGGCGACGACCCGGCCACCGTGCACCGCGCCCTGGCCCACGCCCTGGACGACGCGCTCGACCGGATCGCCGTGCTCCAGCGCACCGCCCGTGAGGACGGCATCGGCGAGCGCGCCCACTGGCCGATGATCGTGCTGCGCACACCGAAGGGCTGGACCGGCCCCGCCGAGGTCGACGGTGTGCCGGTGGAGGGAACCTGGCGCGCCCACCAGGTCCCGCTCGCCGGCGTCCGGGAGAACCCGGACCACCTGCGCCAACTCGAGGCGTGGCTGCGCTCGTACCGGCCCGAGGAACTGTTCCACCCGGACGGCACACCCGTCGCCGACGTCCTCGCCTGCGTCCCCGAGGGCGCCCGCCGCCTGGGCGCCACCCCGCACGCCAACGGCGGTCTCCTCATGCGCGACCTGCCCGTGCGGTCCCTGGACTCCTTCGCCGTACCGGTCGACAAGCCGGGCACGACCCTGCACGAGCCGACCCGGATCCTCGGCGACCTGCTGGAACAGGTCATGAAGGACACCCGTATCCGCCGGGACTTCAGGGTCGTCGGCCCGGACGAGACCGCCTCCAACCGGCTCCAGGCCGTCTTCGACGCCAGCGGCAAGGCCTGGCAGGCCGGGACACTTCCGGTCGACGAGCACCTGGACCGGCACGGCCGGGTGCTGGAGATCCTCTCCGAACACACCTGCCAGGGCTGGCTGGAGGGCTACCTCCTCACCGGCCGGCACGGACTGTTCGCCAGCTACGAGGCGTTCGTGCACATCGTCGACTCCATGGTCAACCAGCACATCAAGTGGCTGAAGACGTCCAGGGGGCTGCCGTGGCGCGCGCCCATCGCCTCCCTCAACTACCTGCTGACCTCCCATGTGTGGCGGCAGGACCACAACGGCTTCTCCCACCAGGACCCCGGCTTCGTCGACCACGTCCTCAACAAGAGCCCCGAAGTCGTACGGGTCTATCTGCCGCCGGACGCCAACACGCTCCTGTCCGTCGCCGGCCACGCCCTGCGCAGCCGCGACTACGTCAATGTGATCGTCGCCGGCAAGCAGCCCTGCTTCGACTGGCTGTCCATGGACGCCGCCCGCGCCCACTGTGCACGCGGAGCCGGCATCTGGGACTGGGCCGGCACGGAGGACGGCGCCGAGCCCGACGTCGTGCTCGCCTGCGCGGGCGACGTGCCCACCCAGGAGGTCCTGGCGGCCGCCCAGTTGCTCCGCCGCCATCTGCCCGGCCTGGCCGTGCGCGTGGTCAACGTCGTCGACATGACCCGGCTGCTGCCGCGCGAGGAACACCCGCACGGCATGACGGAGTTCGAGTACGACGGTCTGTTCACCAAGGACAAGCCGGTGATCTTCGCGTACCACGGCTATCCGTGGCTGATCCACCGCCTCGCCTACCGCCGCACCGGTCACCCCAACCTGCATGTGCGCGGCTACAAGGAGTCCGGGACCACGACCACGCCGTTCGACATGGTCGTCCGCAACGACCTCGACCGCTACCGCCTGGTCATGGACGTCATCGACCGCGTCCCCGGCCTCGCGGTGCGCGCCACCGCGGTACGCCAGCAGATGGCCGATGCCCGCACCCGCCACCACGCCTGGATCCGCGAGCACGGCACCGACCTGCCCGAGGTCGCCGACTGGACCTGGAACGCCTGACCAGGTCTTCGAGGTGGGCCGGACCGCCCGCCGCCCGGCCCCGCACACAGGGCCGACCGGCCCACCCACACCGCCCGGACAGCCCATGGGGCCGCCGCCCGTTCCGCTGGACGCTCTAAGTGCCGGGGAAGACCCGGAGGAATGCCGAGGGGAACCGCGATGACGGACGACACGCTCAGTCGGCCCACGGTCCACGCCCTGCTCGCGGACGGCACCACCGTGTGCATCCGCCCCGTGCGGCGGGACGGTCACGACCAGGTGCAGGGGCTGTACGAGGAGATGTCCCCGGAGAACCTGCGCCTGAGGTTCTTCGCCGCAAGCCGCCGCTCCGCCCAGATGGCCGCCGACCGGGCCTGCGCCGGGGCGGGCCCCGGGTACCGGGCGCTGCTGGCCGAGACCGGCGGCCGGGTGATCGGTCTCGCCGAGTACGACCGGGACGGCACCGGGACCACGGCGGAGATCTCCATCGCGGTCGCCGACGGACTGCACCACCGGGGCGTCGGCACCCTGCTCGTCGAGCACCTGGTCTCCGCGGCCCGCGCCGAGGGCGTCACCGAGTTCACGGCCGACGTGCTGAGCGAGAACCACGAGGTGCTGAAGCTCTTCGCCGACCTCGGCCTGCGGACCACCCGCCGCTTCGAGGGCCCGGAGGTGCGCTGCACGATCGCCCTCGACCAGAGCGACACCTATCTCACGGCCGTGGAGGAACGCGGCCGTGCCGCCGACGTCGCGAGCCTCGAACCACCGCTGCGGCCGCGCACCGTCGCCGTCGTCGGCGCCGGACGCAAGGCGGGCTCGGTGGGCCGGGCGATCCTGCACCACCTGCACGCGGGCCGCTACACCGGCCGCCTGTTCGCGGTGAACCCGCGCGCGAACTCGATCCTCGGCGTGCCCTGCCACTCCTCGGTCGGCGCCCTGCCCACGACCCCCGACCTCGCGATCCTCGCCGTACCCGCCGCCGCGGTCCCCGGCGCCGCCGAGGAGTGCGGCAAGGCGGGCGTGCGCGCGCTGCTGGTCGTCACCGCGGGACTGGACGCCGGCCAGGCGCGGGCCCTGCTGGAGGCCTGCCGCGCCCACGGCATGCGCCTCGTCGGGCCGAACTGCCTCGGCGTCTCCAACACCGACCCCGAGCTGCGCCTGGACGCCACCTTCGCCGCCGGCCATCCGCGCCCCGGCACCGCGGGCGTCGCCGTCCAGTCCGGCGGCGTCGGCATCGCCCTGCTCGACGGGCTGTCCCGGCTCGGCATCGGCGTCTCCTCCTTCGCCTCCCTCGGCGACAAGTACGACGTCAGCGGCAACGACATGCTCCAGTGGTGGGAGAGCGACGGCCACACCGATCTCGCCTTGCTCCACCTGGAGTCCTTCGGCAGCCCGCGCGCCTTCTCGCACACGGCCCGCCGCGTGACCCGCCGGATGCCGTTCCTGACCGTCGACGCCGGCCGCACCGAGGCGGGCCGCCGCGCTGCCGCCTCGCACACCGCGGCCGCCGCCACCCGCACCATGACGCGCGGCGCGCTGTTCACCCAGGCGGGCATCACCGCCACCCGCTCCTGCGGCGAACTCCTCGAAGCGGCCGCGCTGTTGCACTCCCAGCCGCTGCCCGAGGGGCCCCGCGTCGCCATCGTCACCAACGCCGGGGGAGCGGGGGTCCTCGCCGCCGACGCCTGCGCCGAGGCCGGGCTGCAACTCCCCGCGCTCACCCCGGAACTGATCGACGACCTGCGCGCCGTCCTCCCGGAAGGCGCCGCCGTCGGCAACCCCGTCGACGCCACCGCCGCCGTCACGGAGGAGCAGCTCACGGACTGCGTGGTCCGGATCATGCGGAACGGCGCCGCCGACGCCGTCCTCGTGGCCCTCGTCCCCACCGCGGTCGCCGCGGCGACCGGCGACGACCTCGTCCGAGCCCTCACCCACATCCCCGGACGACACCCCGAGCCGATCGTCGCGGTACGACTCGAACAGGGGCTGTCGGTCGAGCTGTTGCCCGCTGCCGACGACACCACCATCCCGTCGTACGCCGAACCCCAGGCGGCGGCCCGGGCGTTGGCCCATGCGGCCCGGCGCACCGCCTGGCTGGCCCGGCCCGCCGGGACGGTCCCCGACCTCGACGGCATCGAGACGGACCGCGCCCACACCGTCGTCGAGGCCTACCTCGACCGGCACCCCGACGGCGGCTGGCTCGACCCGCGACAGTGCGCCGAACTCCTCGGCTGCTACGGCATTCCCCAGCCGGCCTGGGCCTGGGCGGACACCGAGAACGACGCCGTCCTCGCCGCGGACCGGCTGCGCGGCGCCGACGGCCGGGTCGTGATGAAGGGCCACTGGCCGGGCCTGGTCCACAAGAGCGCCGAACACGCCGTCCACCTCGATCTGCGCGGCGACCATCAAGTCCGCGCCGCCTTCCGCGACCTGGAGACCAGGTTCGCCGGGCTGCTGGAAGGCGTGCTGATCCAGCCGCTCGCCGACCGCGGCACCGAACTGTTCGCCGGCGTCGTCCAGGACCAGGTCTTCGGCCCCCTCGTCCTGTTCGGACTCGGCGGCACCGCGACGGAGGTCCTCGCCGACCACGCCGCACGGCTCGCCCCGCTCACCGACCACGACGTCCACGACCTGATCACGTCCCCGCGCTGCGCCCCGCTCCTGCTCGGCACGAACGGCGCCCGGCCCGTGGACCTCCAGGGCCTCGAACAACTGCTGCTGCGGCTGTCCCGCATGGCGAGTGACCTGCCCCAGCTCGCCGAGGCGGACTTCAACCCCGTGCTCGCGACATCGGGCAGGGTCACCGTGCTCGACGCGCGCATCCGCCTGCTGCCGCGCAGGCCCCAGGACCCGTATCTGCGCCGACTCCGCTGAGGAGGAACAGTCATGAAGCACAACAAGGTCGGCTCCGTGATGACCACGGAGGTCGTCCGCGCCGAGTACGGCACCCCGTTCAAGGAGGTCGCCCGGCTGCTCGGTGACCACCGCATCAGCGGACTGCCGGTCGTCGACGAGGACGAGCGGGTCATCGGCGTCATCTCCGAGACCGACCTGATGGTCCGGCAGGCTGAGACCCCCGACCCGTACGAGCTCAGGAAGCGCTTCCGCTTCGACCGGCTGACCCGCACCGGCCGGGAGCGGGCCGTGAAGGTCCGGGCCCGCACGGCCGGGCAGCTCATGACCGAGCCCGCCGTCACGGTGCACGCCGACGACACCATCGTCGAGGCCGCCCGGACCATGGCGAAGCACCACGTGGAACGGCTGCCCGTCCTCGACGAGCAGCAGCGGCTGGTGGGGATCGTCACCCGCCGCGACCTGCTCCAGGTCTTCCTGCGGCCGGACGAGGCCATCCGCGCCGAGGTCGTCGACGAGGTCCTGGTCCTGGCCCTGTGGCTGCCGCCGCGCAGCATCGCCGTCTCCGTCACCGAGGGCGTGGTCACGCTGCTCGGCCAGATGGAGCGCAAGAGCGAGACGGAGATCGCCCTGTCCATGACCCGGCAGATCGACGGCGTCGTCGCGGTCGTCGACAAGCTCACCCACCGACTGGACGACTCGCATGTGAGGCCCGACTCCCCGGCGCTGCACGGCGTCGCCGACGAGTGGCTGCGCAAGCTGTGATGTGGTGAAAGGAGGCGGAGCACCATGACCGCCACCAAGGTGCTGGTCGCCTACGGGACGACCAACGGATCGACGGCGCAGATCGCCGAGGCGGTGGCCGAGGTCCTGCGCAAGGAAGGCCTCACCGCCGAGGCCCTGCCGGCTCGCTCCGTGGCCCGTGTGGACGTGTACGACGCCGTCGTGGTCGGCGGCGGACTGTACGCCGGACGCTGGCGCAAGGACTCCCGCCGGTTCCTCAAGCGGCACGGCGGTGAGCTGGCGGGACGCCCGCTGTGGCTGTTCAGCAGCGGCCCGCTGGACCCCTCGGCCTCCGAGCGGGACATCCCGCCCGTGCCCGGACTGCAGCGGGCCATGACCCGGCTCGGCGCGAAGGGGCACGTCACCTTCGGCGGCTGCCTGGAGGAGGGCGCCAAGGGATGGGTCGCGAGGATGATCATCAAGAACGGAAAGGGCGGCGACTACCGGGACTTCGCCCGGATCGAGGACTGGTCGCGCGGCGTCGCCCACGACCTGGTCACCACGGCCTGAGCCAGGCAGCGCGGGCCAGGAACGTCCACGAAGGGTGGCAGCACCATGTCCCTGTCGTACGAGATCCCCGGCCCCGCCGCCGCCCGCGTGGGCCACGGTCACGCCGCTCTCCACCTGGCCCGCGCCGCTTCCCTGGCGCCCTCACCGCACAACTGCCAGCCGTGGCTCTTCGCCGAGGAGGGCCGCGACCACGGCTTCGAGGTGTATCTGCACGGGGGGCGGCGGATGATCCTCACCGACCCCGGCGGCCGGGAGGCGGTCATAGCCTGCGGGGCCGCCCTGTTCAACGTGCGCATGGCCGTACGCCAGTTGGGCTTCCAGCCCGCCGTCGAACTCCTGCCGACAGGGAACTCCAGTCACCTGGCGCACGTGGCCTACGCGGCCCACGCCCCGGCCACGCCGGAGGAGACGGTGATGGCCGGCGCCATGCCCCACCGGCACACCCACCGCGGGCCCTTCGGCCCCGACCCCGTGCCGGACACCCTCCTCGACGAACTCCACGAGCACGTCCGTGCCGAGGGCGCCGAGCTGCTGGTCATCGACGAGCCGGAGAAGCTCCGGCTGCTCGCGGACCTGGTGCGCACCGCCGAGGATCTGCATCGCGCGGATCCGCGTCACGCCGCCGAGATCCGCCGGCTCGTCGGCCCGGAGGGGGTGCCCGTGGAGGCATGCCGCCACCACTCGGACACCGTCCTGCTCGCCGGCCGCGACTATCTCGGGCTCGCGCCGTACTGGGTTCGCCCCGGCCGCCGATGGACCGGACGCACCGGGACCGTCGCCGTGCTGTCCACACCCGGCGACAGCCGCACCGACTGGCTCCGCTCGGCCAGGCCCTCCAACGGCTCCTCCTGCACGCGACCGCCCACCACGTCGCGGCGGCCTTCCACACCCAGCCCCTCGAACTGCCCGTACTGCGGGCTCAGTTGCGCACGCACCTCGTCGGCGGCCGGTTCCCGCAGGTGGTCCTGCGCCTCGGCCGTACGACCCGCACCTCGCGCACCCTCCGTCGGCCGCCCGCCGAGGTGCTGATCCGCGACGTCCTTCGGGACCGGTGACGACGATGACCCGGCCCGGGCGACTGTGCTGGCGCCTGAGGCGCAACCCTCTCAGGCGCCGCAGCTACCTGACGGAGGCCTGGCTGATCCTCCTGGCCTGGACGTCCGCCGTCCTTGTCGCCGTCGTCACGGGCGTCCTGACCGCGCACGCCGTCGAGCGCGACATGAACGGCCTGCGGGCGCAGCGGCACCCCGTCACGGCGGTGCTCACCGAGGACGCGGAGACGTCCACGTCCGCCACCGAGGGCGCCGACAGCGCCCGCGTCTGGGCCAAGGTCCGCTGGGCCGCCGCGGACGGCACCTCCGGGACGGGACTGGCCCGCGTCGAGCCCGGCCGTAAGGCAGGGGAGACGACGCGGGTGTGGCTGAACGACAAGGGACGGCTCGTGCCCGCGCCCCCGACCCGTGACCAGGCCGAACTCCAGGGCGCGGTGCTGGGCACGGCGGCCGCGGTGGGCGTCGGCGCGCTGCCGGTTCTCGCCGGCTGGGCCGCGATCGCCCACCTGGAGCGGCAGCGGCTGCGGCAATGGGAGACGGAGTGGGCCGAGGTCGGTCCCCGGTGGCGGCGGAAGGCCGGCTGACGGGACGCGCTCAGATGACAGAAGATGACAGAAAGAGGCCGCTCCTCAGCCTGCCCCTCAGCAGATGCGCGGCAGCTGCTCCCCGAGCGGCATCTCCACGATCCGCCGGGCGCCGACCAGGGTGCGCAGGGTCACCCGACCCGCCGGCCCGTCCGGCAGCACCTCACCGATCCGCACCGCCCCCGCGCCCTCGGCGACCGAACGCATCGCGCTCAGGGCGCCCTCCGCCCCGTCGGCGGAGGCGAAGGCGACCAGGCAGCCCTCGTTGGCGACGACCAGCGGGTCGAGGCCGAGCAGATCGCAGGCCGAGGCGACCGCCCCGGGCACCGGCACCGCGCTCTCCTCGATCTCGACGGCGACGGACGAGTCACGGGTGATCTCGTTGAGGGCCGCCGCGAGCCCGCCGCGCGTCGGATCGCGCAGCACATGGACGTCGGCGCCGAGCGGTGCCAGGGCGCCCACCAGGCGGTGCAGCGGCCGGGTGTCGGAGGCGATGTCGCCCTCGAAGCCGAGGCCTTCACGGGTGCTGAGCACGGTCGTGCCGTGCAGCCCGACCGGCCCGGACAGCAGGACCGCGTCGCCGGGGCGGGCCAGCGCGGCGGACGGATGCAACGAGCCGTGCCGCCGCCCGACGCCGGTCGTGTTGATGAACAGCCTGTCGGCGGCACCACGGCCCACGACCTTGGTGTCCCCGGTGACCACGGGCACCCCCGAGTCCTGGGCGGCCTTCCCCAGCGAGGAGAGGACCGCCCGCAGTTCGGCCAGCGGCAGCCCCTCCTCCACGATCAGGGAGACGGACAGCGCGAGCGGCCACGCGCCCCGCATCGCGAGGTCGTTGACCGTGCCGTGGACGGCGAGCGAGCCGATGTCCCCGCCGGGGAAGAACAGCGGACTGACCACGAAGCTGTCGGTGCTGATCACCAGTTCCCGGTACCCGGGCAGCAGCGCCGCGTCCTCCATGGGACCCGGGCCGCCGTCGAGGGCGGGCAGGATCAGCCGGTCCAGCAGCTCCGCGGTGAGGCGCCCGCCGGCTCCGTGGCCGAGCAGGACGACCTCGTCGTCGTGGTGGGGGCTGGGGCACTGGATGGTCATGCCGTTCTCCTCGCAGGAGTGCGTCCGGCCGCGTGGAAGGCGGCGCAGGTGCCCTCGGACGACACCATCGGCGCGCCGAGGGGGTGGCGGGGCGTGCAGCGGGTGCCGTACGCCGGGCAGTCGGTGGGCACCTTGGCCCCGGTGAGGACGGCACCGGCGATGCACTCGGGGTCCTCGACCGGGCACAGCCCGGCCACGTCGAAGCGCCGGGCGGCATCGAACCGCCGGTACCGCGGGGCGAGTTCCAGACCGCTGTCGGGCAGCGCCCCGATGCCCCGCCAGGCCCGGTCGGTCACCTGGAACACCTCGCGGACCGCGTCCTGCGCCTTGGTGTTGCCGGAGCGCCGCACGGCCCGTACGTACTGGTTCTCGACCTCGGAGCGCCCCGACTCGAGCTGCCGTACGGCCATCAGGATGCCCTCCAGCAGGTCCAGGGGCTCGAACCCGGTGACCACGATCGGCACCCGGTACTTCGCGGCGATCGGCTCGTACTCCCGCCAGCCCATCACCGCGCACACGTGCCCGGCCGCGAGGAAGGCCTGCACCTCGCAGTCCGGGTCGTCGAGCAGCGCCGTCATCGCGGGCGGCACCAGGACATGGCTGACCAGCATCGACAAGTTCGTCAGCCCCAGGCCGGCCGCGTGCAGCACGGCCGTCGCGTTGGCGGGCGCGGTCGTCTCGAAGCCGACCGCGAGGAAGACGACCTCCTTGTCGGGGTGCTCGGCGGCCAGGCGCACGGCGTCCATCGGGGCGTAGACCACACGGACGTCCGCGCCCCGCGCCCGCAGCGACAGCAGGTCGGTGTCCGTGCCGGGCACGCGCAGCATGTCGCCGAAGCTGGTGAGGATCACACCGGGCCGGGCGGCGACGGCCATGGCCCGGTCCAGGGTCTCCAGCGGGGTCACACAGACCGGGCAGCCAGGGCCGTGGATCATCCGCATCCCGGCCGGCAGCAGCTCGTTCAGCAGTCGCCGGGCGAGGACGGGATCGCGGTACTCGTCGAGGTACTTCATCGCACGTGCGGCCCCTTCACCGGTGGCTGAGATCCAACTGGACGTCGACGACTCCCTCGACGGCCCGCACGGCCCGAGCCACCACCGGCACGAGCCCGCGCTCGGGCATCGAACCGCTGAGCGTGACCACGCCCTCGGTGACCGAGACGTCCAGCCCGGTGGTGATCGGCATGCAGGTCATCACCTGAGTGCGGATCTCGTCGGCGATCTCGGCGTCGGAACGCAGGAACACCTTCAGCAGATCGCTGCGGCTGACGACGCCCTGGAGCATGCCGACGCCGTCCACGACCGGAAGCCGCTTGACATGCCGGCGGGCCATGATGCGCGCCGCCTCGGCCAACGAGGCGTCCGCGTGCACGGTCACCGCCGGGGTGGTCATCAGCTCACCCGCGGTCAGCGCGGCCGCCTTGACACGCTCCGCGAGATCGCCGCCGATGTCGCTGCCGCCCCGGAACTCCTCCTTGGGCAGCAGGTCGGCCTCGGAGACGACGCCGACGACCCTGCCCTCACCGGCCAGCACCGGAACGGCGCTGACCTTCCACTGGTCGAGCAGCTCGACGATCTCCTTGAACGGCGCCTCGCTGCCGACGGCGACCACGGTGTGGGTCATCACATCGCTCACGGTGTACGGAGATTCAGGCATCACAGCCTCCCGCAGTTCTCGTCAGGTACGGACGACCGTCAGGTCGAGGAAGTGGGTCGAGCAGGAGATGCACGGGTCGTGGTTGCGGATCGCCCGCTCGCACAGGATCGTCAGCTCGCCGTCGTCCGGGTCGCCCTCGCCGATCGCCCGCTGGGTCAGCCGCCGCAGGTCGTCCTCGATCGCGCCCTGGTTCTGCGCGGTCGGCGGCACCAGCAGGGCGCTGGTCACGATTCCGGCGGGGTCGAGTTCGTAGCGGTGGTAGAGCACCCCGCGGGGCGCCTCGGTGGCACCGTGCCCGATGCCCGCGACCGGCGGCACCTCGGTGTACGGACGCGGGCGGCTCGTACGCCCTGATGATCCGCAGCGCCTCGGAGACGGCGTACAGCGTCTCCACCGCCCGCACCAGGATCGACCGGAACGGGTTGCGGCACACCGCCCCGTCGCGCGGATCGCCGAGCCCGTCCGCCACCGCCGCCTGCAGCGCCACCGGCGAGAGCCGGGCGCCGCTGATCGCGAACCGGGCCAGGGAGCCGGTGGGATGGAGCCGCCCGTCGAGCCGCGAGTGCAGTGCCGTGGAGTGCGGGACGTGCGTCTCGGCGACGCGCTCGGTGAAGTCCCGCACAGGGAAGGTGTCCGTGGTGCCGTCGGCGCGCAGCACGGTCGGTGTCCCGCTCTCGATGGCGTGCGTGTCCGGCTCGGCCGGCGCCAGCAGGTCGGCCTCGATGCGGGCGTCCGGGAACTCGAAGCCGGCGACCCAGCCCACGGTGTCCCACGCGTCGTCGAGCGCCCGCTTCAACTCCTCGGCCACCGGCCGTAGTTCGTCGCGGGTCGGCACGCGGTGGAAGCCGCCCAGGCGGACGTTGACCGGATGCACGGCCCGCCCGCCGAGCAGTTCCATCAGGGAGTTGCCCGCCTTCTTCAGCCTGAGTCCCCGCTCGACCTCGGCGCGGTGCGTGCGGGCCAGTTCGATGGCGCTCGCGCGGCCCAGCAAGTCCGGCGCGTGCAGCAGATAGATGTGCAGCGCCTGGCTCTCGATCCACTCGCCGCAGTACAGCAGCCGGCGCAGTTCGCCGATCACCGGGTCGACCGTCACCCCGCACGCGTCCTCGATCGCCGCGCAGGCGCTCATCTGGTACGCCACCGGGCAGATCCCGCACACCCGGGCCGTGATGTCCGGCGGCTCCGTGTAGGAGCGCCCGCGCAGGAACGCCTCGAAGAACCGCGGCGGCTCGTAGATCTCCAGCTTCGCCTCGGTGACCGTGCCGTCGTGGACGTGCAGGCGCAGCGCGCCCTCGCCCTCGACCCGGGACAGCGAGCCGACGTGCAGCAGACGGGAACCACGGTGCGTCACGACTCCAACTCCCTCTCGAACTTCTCGAACGCGGCGGTGTTGAACGTGTGCAGGAACCGCCCCACGTCGTCCTCGCCGAGGCCGTCGCGGCGCAGCAGCGGGATCAGCGCGGGCAGGTTCACCGACCCGGACGGGCCGAAGCAGCCGAAGCAGCCGCGGTGGTACGCCGGGCACAGCGCCCCGCAGCCCGCGTGTGTCACCGGGCCGAGGCAGGGCGTGCCCTGGGCGACGGTCACACAGACGGTGCCGCGCCGCTTGCACTCGAAGCACACGCTGTGATCGGGGATGTCCGGCTTGCGGCCGGCGAGGAAGGCGGTGATCACCTCGATGAGCTGACGCTTGTCGATCGGGCAGCCGCGCAGCTCGAAGTCGACGTCCACGTGCGCCGACACGGGCGTTGACGTGGCCAGCGTCTCGACGTACTCGGGGTGCGCGTACACCACGCGCCGGTACTCGTCGACGTCCGCGAAGTTCCGCAGCGCCTGGATGCCCCCGGCGGTCGCACACGCCCCGATGGTCACCAGATGGCGCGAGGCCGCCCGGATCGCACGGACCCGCTCGGCGTCCTCGGCCGTGGTGACCGAGCCCTCGACGAGGGACAAGTCGTACGGTCCGGGCGCCACCGCACTGGTCGCCTCCAGGAAGTGGGCGATCTCCACCTCGCCCGTCAGCGCCAGGAGTTCGTCCTCGCAGTCCAGCAGGGTGAGCTGGCAGCCGTCGCAGGAGGCCAGTTTGAATACGGCGAGGGTGGGGGCCATCTCACAACTCCCTTACCGACAGCAGCGGTTCGGCCTGAGCCCAGTTCACGACCGGCCCCGCCCGGCACAGCAGCGGGCCGAGCCGGCAGTGCCCGCAGTGCCCGGTCGCGCAGCGCATGTTGCGCTCCAGCGACACGCGGACACGGTCGTGCGGGACGCCGCGCTGGACGAGTTCGCGGGCGGTGGCCCGGATCATGGGCTCGGGCCCGCAGACGAACCCCCAGGTGGAGCCGGAGTCGAAGCGCGCCCGCCCCAGGAGCTGGGTGACCACGCCGACGTCCCCGCGCCAGCCCGGAGCGGGCTGGTCGACCGTGACCCCGGTGAAGGCGGTGGGCCGGCTCTCCACCTCTTCGCGGCCGATCAGGTCGTCCGGGGTGCGGGCCCCGACGAGGACGTTGACGCGGCGGTACGCCTCCGGCTCGGCCAGCGCGCCGAGGATCAACGGCCGCAGCGGGGCGAGGCCGATACCGCCGGCCACGATCAGCACGTCACTGCCGCGCGCCCGCCACAGTTCCCAACTGTTGCCGTAGGGGCCGCGGATCCCGACGACATCGCCGACCCGCGCGGCGCACAGCCCTTCGGAGACCGCGCCCACGGAGCGGACGGTGTGCGCCAGACCGCCCGTGGCCTGCACGGAGCTGACCGACACCGGGATCTCGCCCCGGCCGAAGGAGTGCACCATCGCGAACTGCCCCGGCGCGAAGTCGGGCAGCGCCGCGGCCACCGGTTCCAGGCACAGCGTGACCGTGTCCGCGGTCTCCGCCCGGCGGGCGATCACACGATGGGGGACCGGCACGGTGGTCATCGCGGCTCCTTCGTCTCGTAGATCCCGTACAGGTCGACCAGCCGGGCGCGCGCCGCGTTCAGCCGGTGCGCCAGCACCCGGCCGACCCAGTGCTCGACGGCACGGCCGAACTCGGGGTCGTTCAGACAGGCGAGACGGACGGCGACGGCGTCGAACTCGTAGGCCCGCAGCGGCGTCACGGCCTCGGCGCCCAACTGCCACACGTACGGCTCGTACAGCCAGGACCAGCCGACGAGGTCACCGACACCGAGCGTCTCGATGACCGGTGGCCGGCGCCCGGGCACATGCATGTCGAGGGCGGCCGTGCCGTCCCGGATGATCCAGAAGCGGTTCGCGTGCCCGCCCTCCTCGAACAGGCGGGTGCCCCGCGGGAAGCTCACCTCGCGGCCGACGCGCAGCAGCCGCTCGCGGTGCTCCACGGGCAGGGCGTGGTTCATGCGCAGGGCGATCGAGGGAGGCATCAGCCCGTCTCCGTTCCGGTCGTCGCGTGAGCGGTGCGTTTGGCGTCCAGGGCGGCGACCTCCTCCGTGATGTCGATGCCGGCCGGGCACCAGGTGATGCAGCGTCCGCAGCCGACGCATCCGGACATGCCGAACTGGTCGTGCCAGGTGGAGAGCTTGTGGGTGAGCCACTGCCGGTAGCGGCTGCGGGGAGAGGAGCGGACCGGCCCGCCGTGCAGATAGGAGAAGTCCAGGTCGAAGCAGGAGTCCCAGCGCCATGGTGCAGTTGCCGCAGGTCAGACAGCGGGCCGCGACGTCGTCCCAGCGCTCGGCGGTCAGGCTCGCACCCATGAGGGTGCGCAGTTCGACCGGGGGCAGCGAACGGCCCATGCGGTCACGGGCCGCCACCACGGCGGCGTCGGCGGTCTCCTCGGCGACCGGGTCGGCGGTGCGGTGCGGTATCCCCTCGAGGAGTTCGGCGCCTTCGTCGCTGCCGACGAGGACGAGGAAGCGGTGCCCGTCCTCGTCCACGACCTCGGTCAGCGCCAGGTCGTAGCCGGGGTCGGCCGCGGGGCCGCCGCCGGTGGACACGCAGAAGCAGGTCGCGCCGGGCTCGGTGCACTCGGCGGCGATCAGCAGTGCCTTGCCGCGACGCTTGCCGTACCCGGTGTCCTCGTACCGTCCGCCAATCAGCACCCGGTCCTGGATCGCGATGGCCCGCAGGTCACAGGGGCGGACGCCGAGGAAGGCGTGCAAGGGCCGCGTCGGCTCGTCCGCGGTGAAGGAGATGTCCCCCTCTGCCGTCCGGTCGGCGCTCCACAGCTTCTCCCGCGCCGGGTGCAGAAAGGACTTCCAGGACTGCGGGCCGGCGCTGTGCGCGAAGGCCGCGCCGTCCTCGCGGGGGACCGGCCGGTACCGCCCGGCGTCCAGTTCGACGCCCCAGCCGTAGGGAAGAGCGTCCGCCGAGGTCAGCTCGCGGAGCACGATCGCGCCGTCGCGGACGGTCGGCCCGATGACCGTGCGTCCCTGCGCCACGCGGGCGGCGACCAGCGCGTTCAGACCATCCCGGTCGAGCACGGCGGGGGCTGTGGGGGCGGTCATGACGGTCCTCCTCGTCCGGGTGGCTCGTGCTCCTCCACCGTCAGGTTCCGACCGCGAGGGGTGCCGGCGGCAGGGGCTGACCGGCCCTCTTGACGGGCCGACCGGGTCCCTCCGGAGAGCCCGTTCGAGGACAGCCGGCGGGAAGGCGGTCAGGGGAGCGGCTCGCCCAGCTCGCTCTCCACCGCGTCCGCCATCGACCGCAGCACGTCGAGCGTGCGCTGTGCCTCCGCCTCGTCGACCTGGGTGATCGCGAAGCCGACGTGCACGATGACGTACGATCCGACGGCCGCCTCGGGCGTGTAGCTCAGACAGACCTCGCGCCGGATACCGCCGAAGTCGACCGTCGCCATGCGCAGGCCCGCGTCGTCGTGGACCTCCAGGATCCGCCCGGGGATGCCCAGGCACATACGCGTTCACCCCTCCCCGGCCAGCCGTGCGACCGCGACCGCCGCCTGGCCGTAGCTGATGCCGCCGTCCCCGACGGGGACCTGACCGCCGACGAGTACCCGCAGGCCCGCTGCCTGCAGCCGGCGTTTCACCTCCGTCAGCAGCCGCCGGTTCACGAAGCAGCCGCCGCCCAGGCACACCGTGCGCGGCGCGCCCTCGCCCACGGCCCGCGCCGGGAGTTCGGCGGTGACGATCGCGAGCGTCAGATGGAAGGCCGCCGCCAGTCGGGCCGGCGGCTCCCCGTCCCGCTGCCGCCGCAGCAGATCGGACAGCGTCGGCACGGAGTCGTACACCCACAGGCCCCGCTCCCGTACCACCCGATGGGCGAGCGGTACGGCATGCTCGTCGCCGGCCGCCGCTTCGAGCAGGACGGCCGCCTCACCTTCGTAACTCACCTGGTCGGTGAGGCCGAGCAGGGCCGCCGCCGTGTCGAAGAGGCGTCCGGCGCTGGAGGCGCGCGGGCAGTTGACGTCCCGCGCGACCATGGCGCGCACGGCCGCGACCTCGGCCGGGTCGAGCCGGTCGGTGAAGGGCCGGGTGAGCCAGGGGTAGGGGCGTGGGGCGCCCAGCATCTCGCCGCCCAGCAGATGGCCGAGGGCAGTGCGGGATGGATGGCGTACCGCAGCGTCGCCGCCGGGCAGGGGCGCCGTGGCGAACCTGCCCACGCGGCGGTAGCCGCTCAGATCGGCGACGAGGATCTCGCCGCCCCACAGCGTCCCGTCGTCGCCCAGGCCCAGCCCGTCGTAGGCGATCCCGAGGAACCGGCCGCGCACCCCGTGCTCGGCCGCACAGGCGGCCACGTGCGCGTGATGGTGCTGTACCGGGACGCGGCACAGCGGCTGCTCCGTCGCCCACCGCGTGGACAGATATCCGGGGTGCAGGTCGTGGGCGAGGACGGCGGGCTCGATTCCGGTGAGTTCCTTGAGATGGCCGTACGACGTCGTGAACGCCTCGTGCGTCGGGAGGTCGGCCAGGTCCCCGGTGTGCGGACCGATGTGGGCCCGGCCGTCGGCGGCGAGGGTGAACGTGTGCTTGAGCTGGGCGCCGCCACCGGCCACCGGCCGCCCCACGGCCAGCGGCAGCGGGGCGGGAGCGAGCCCGCGCGCCCGGCGGACCGTGATCCTCGTCCGCCCGGTGAAACACACCACGGAGTCGTCGTACCGGGACCGGATCGGCCGGTCGTGCGTGAGGAACCCGTCCGACACGGCGGCCAGGCTGCCGCGTGCTTCTTCGTCATCGATGGCGATCGGCTCGTGGCTGAGATTGCCGCTGGTGACCACCAGGGGCCGCGCCAGCTCGTCCAGGAGGAGGTGGTGCAGGCCGGTGGTGGGCAGGAACAGGCCGACCCGGCTCAGGCCGGGGTGGACCTCGGGGGCGAGCGGAGCCGCGCGCCCACGCCACCGGCGGCGGCCCAGCAGCACCACCGGGCGCTCCGGGGAGGTCAGGGCCGCACGCTCGCCCGCGCCGATCTGCGCGAGCCGCGCGGCCGCCGCGAGGTCCGCGACCATCACGGCGAACGGCTTCGCCGGACGCCGCTTACGACGACGCAGCTCCGCCACGGCCACCGGGTCGCCCGCGTCGCACACGAGCTGGTAGCCGCCCAGCCCCTTCAACGCGACGATGCCGCCGCGGTCGACCGTGCGCACCGCCGCCCGCAGCGCCTCCTCGCCGCGCAGCTCCTCCCAGGCGAGCCGTGGCCCGCAGGCCGGGCAGGCGACGGGTTCGGCGTGGAACCGCCGGTCGCCGGAGTCGGCGTACTCGGCGGCGCACTCGCCGCACAGCGGGAAGCGGCGCATGGTCGTGCGGATCCGGTCGTACGGCAGGCCCTCGATGATCGTGGCGCGCGGGCCGCAGTCGGTGCAGTTGATGAACGGGTAGCGGTAGCGGCGGTCGCGGGGGTCGTACAGCTCGCCGAGACAGGCGTCGCAGATGGCCGCGTCCGGCGGGATCTCGCGGGCAGCGGTGTCCCGGCCGCCGCCGGGGGCGCTGAGCCGTACCTGGAATCCCGGGTCGGACGGCCGAGCGTGCACACCGTTGGTCAGCCGGACGCGGCGCACCCGCGCGAGGGCCGGTGCGTCGGTGCGCAGCCGGGCGGCGAACTCCTCGACCGCACGCGTGGGCCCGCAGACCTCGCCCTCCACATGGCCGTCGACGTTGGCCACCCAGCCGTCCAGGCCGAGCCCGGCCGCGGTCCGGTAGACGAAGGGCCGGAAACCGACGCCCTGGACGATGCCCTCGACGGAGAAGTGACGCACGGTCATCGCTGCCCCCCCGGCCGACACGTCACCGCTGCGCGCGATCTCGTCCTCGACCGCCGTCGCGACGGGCTCCACCGCGGCCGCGACGGCAGGGGAGAGGCCGGTGCCCAGCTCGCTCTCGGCGCCCTCGACGGCGTACACGACCAGCCGCTCGGGCAGCATGCCCAGCACCCGGGCCAGCTCCACGGCCTCGCCCAGCCCCAGCCCGTGAGAACTGGTGGTCGACGGCTGCGCGAGGCACCCGGCGTCGAGTGCCAGGCGGTGCACCCGCCCGGGCGTGCCCGGGCGGGTGTGGGCCGCGTCGACGACCACCGCGAGACGGGCGCCCTCCCACAGGCCGAGCAGTCGGCCGGGGTCGCCGTCGCAGGTCGCGAGGTCGGTGTCCGGCGGCAACGCCCGCTGCTCGGCCCGCTCGCGCAGCCGGGCGAGCACCGCCCAGCCCACGCCGTCGTCGCGCCGGAACTCGTTCCCGACCCCGATGACGGCGATGCGACCGCGTCTCCTCATGCCCTCACCGTGGGCCACGACCGCCGCATGCCGCATGGGCCGAACGACCCCTGCCAAGGGGCCGACCCTCCCCGGCCACCCTCGCCTGTCGCACCGAGCCGTGAACCCGTCGGGGCGCTATGCCGGGACGACCGCGACCGGGCACAGCGCGAGCGCCGTACGGCCCGAGCGGCGGCCGACCACCACCAGACCGCGGTTCCCGGAGGCATGGGCGAGCGCGACCTCCGGGGCCAACAGCACGACGTCCTCCAGAACGTCCACCTCCGGATACTTGCCGCGCCACGGCCGCAGCGCGTCCGACAGCCGCTGCACCTCGTCGTCCTCCCAGGTGGCGCGGTCCTCCTCCAGCACGGGGAAGGGCCGCTGCGCCGCCCGCGCGAGCGGCGCCCAGACATGTACGGCGTGCAGCCGGACGCCGCGCAGCCCGGCCGCCTCGAAGGCGAGGCCGACGGCGCCGCTCGCCGGGCCGCGGGCATCGATCCCGAGGGTCACGCCGTCGGCACGGCCGGGTGGTCCCTCGCCCGTCGGCGCACCGGGGACCAGCACCACCGGACGCGGGCATGCCCGGACCATGGCGGTGGCGGTCGAGCCCACGGGAATCCTGGGGTGAGCGCCCTCGCCGCGCAGACCGAGCACCAGCAGCTCCGCGTCCCCGGCCGCCGTGCGCAGGGCCGCCGCCGGATCCCCGGTGACATTCAGGCCCTGGGCACGCAAACCCGGGTGCCGGCCGATGAGTTCGGCGACCACGTGGTCCGCCACCGCCTCGGGACGGTACGGCCGGCGCTCGGCCGGATCCGGGCCGCCCGGCGGGGACACGTGCACCACCCGCAGCGGCAGGCCGCGCGACAGCGCCTCACGCGCGGCCCAGTCCGCCGCCGCACGGCTGCGTACCGACCGGTCCACGCCGGTGATGATCGCTCGCTCCATGATGTGCCGCCTTCCACTCCGGGGGAACTCGATGCGCGGGCCGTTCCAGCGTCGCCTCGCGCACGACCGGCACACAGGGGGCCGAACGGGCCCGGACCGAGGCCCTGGCGGCCCATGTCCGCCGGGAGGGCTCGGGCGGACGCTGGCACCGAGGAGCAGACCGACCACAGGAGGTGCGCGCCATGCTTCCGTCCGTCATGGCCGGCGTCGACGGATCCCCCGAGAGCCTCGCCGCCGCCATGGGGGTACCTCCCACGCCCTTAAGGCAGTGGGGGAGGGCCGCCCGCGAGGCGGTGCGCCGGGACCGGCCGCTGCGTCTGGTGCACGTCTGGAACTGGCACCCCGGCCAAGGCGCGGCGGAGCCGGCACCGGCGGTCCGGCGCCATCTGGGCCGGCGCGCGCTGCGCCAGGCCGAGGACCGGATCCGCCGTACCTGCCCCGGCGTCAAACTCGACGACGAGCAGATGCCGGGACCCGCGACCACCGCCCTGCTCCACGCGGCCGAGCAGTCCGTACTGCTGGTGCTGGGCTCGCGCGGGCTCAGCGGATTCACCGGGTTCCTGGTCGGGTCGGTCGCACTGGGAGTGGTGGCGCGCGCCATGCAGCCCGTCGTCCTCGTCCGGGCCGACGAGGAGGCGTCCGACGAGCACGTTCCGGCCGCCGACGGCGGCCCCTCCACCCGCACCGGCTACCGCGACGTCGTCCTGGGCATCGACCTCGACGACCCCTGCGACGAAGTGATCGAGTTCGCCTTCGAGGCGGCCCGACTGCGCGGCGCGCGCCTGCACACCGTGCACGCCTGGCAGACACCGTCCCCGCTCGGGCTCGGCCCCGGCGACATCGGCCTGGTGGACGGCCCGGGACAGGCCGACGAATGGCTCGGCTTCCTCACCGCCGTCATGAAGGTGTGGCGGGACAAGTATCCCGAGGTCGAGGTCGCGGAGACCGTCACCGAGGGCCGCGCCCAGTCCGTGCTGGTCCGCGCCGCCACCGGGGTGAGCCTGCTCGTGGTCGGCCGCCGGACGACCGAACGCCCGACCGGCCCGCGCACCGGACCCGTCACGCACGCCGCCATCCATCACGTCGGCTGCCCCGTGGCCGTCGTTCCCCACGAGTGAGAGGCCCAGGCCCGATGAGTGCGCCCACCAAGTACGTGTACGAATTCGCCGAGGGCAGCCGGGACATGGCCGCCCTGCTCGGCGGCAAGGGAGCCGGCCTCGCCGAGATGACCCGGCTCGGCCTGCCCGTACCGCCGGGCTTCACCGTCACCACCGAGGCCTGCAAGGTCTACCTGGCCACGGGCGAGGAACCGGACGAACTCGGCGTGGAGGCCGCCCAGGCGCTGGCCGGCCTGGAGCGGACCATGGGCCGCACCCTCGGCGCGCCCGACGACCCCCTGCTGGTGTCCGTGCGCTCCGGCGCCCGCTTCTCCATGCCCGGCATGATGGAGACGATCCTCGACATCGGCCTCAACGACGAGTCCGTCGCCGGGCTGGCCAAGGCCTCCGGGCAGGAGAGGTTCGCCTGGGACTCCTACCGCAGGCTGGTCCAGATGTTCGGCCGGACCGTGATGGGTGTCGACGGCGACCTCTTCGAGCAGGCCATCGCCGCCCACAAGGCGAAGCGCGCCGTCGCCACCGACCACGACCTCGACACCGCCGAACTCGTCGCGCTCACCGAGGAGTTCAAGGACATCATCCGCAAGGAGACCGGCGAGGACTTCCCCCAGGACCCCACCGAGCAGTTGGCCCGCGCCATCCGCTCCGTCTTCGACTCGTGGAACGTCGAACGCGCCCGCGTCTACCGCCACCGCGAGCACATCCCCGACGACCTCGGCACCGCCGTCAACGTCCAGGCGATGGTCTTCGGCAATCTCGGGAACGACTCCGGCACCGGCGTCGCCTTCACCCGCGATCCCGCCACCGGCGAACGGGGCGTGTACGGCGACTATCTGCCCGACGCCCAGGGAGAGGACGTCGTCTCCGGTGTCCGTGACGCGCTGGCGCTGAGCGAGCTGAAGACGCTCGACCCGCGTGCGTACCTCGAACTCGGCGACCACCTGCGCACTCTGGAGAACCACTACCGCGACCTGTGCGACGTGGAGTTCACCGTCGAACGCGGCAAGCTGTGGATCCTGCAGACCCGCGTCGGCAAGCGCACCGCCGAGGCCGCCTTCCACATCGCCCACGACCTGCGGGAAGAAGGAACCATCACCGCGGACGAGGCCCTGATGCGCGTCGACGGCGCCGCGCTGACCCGGCTGATGTTCCCCCGCTTCGACACCACCCCGTCCGACGTACCCCTGGCACACGGCGTGCCCGCCTCGCCCGGCGCGGCGGTCGGCGCCGTCGTCTTCGACTCCGCCGAGGCCGTACGACGTGCCGCGGCCGGCGAGCAGGTGGTCCTCGTCCGCCGGGAGACCACGCCGGACGACCTGCCCGGCATGATCGCCGCCGAGGCGGTCCTGACCAGCCGGGGCGGCAAGACCAGCCACGCCGCCGTGGTCGCGCGCGGCATGGGCAAGGTGTGCGTGTGCGGCGCCGAGGCGCTGTCCGTCGACCCGGTCGCCCGCCGGGTCACCACGACGTCGGGCGTCGTCGTGCACGAGGGCGACACCGTCTCCGTCGACGGCACCGCCGGCACCGTCCACCTCGGCGCGCTCCCGCTCACGGCGTCCGAGGTCGGCCGCGCCCTGGAGACCGGCGCGAGCACCGACCCGGTCACCGAAGCCGTCCTGGGCGCGCTCGCCCACGCCGACTCCGTACGCCGCCTCGAAGTGCGGGCCAACGCCGACACCCCCGAGGACGCCGCACGCGCGCGTGCCCTCGGCGCCCAGGGCATCGGCCTGTGCCGCACCGAGCACATGTTCCTCGGCGAGCGCAGGGCGCTGGTCGAACGGATGATCCTGGCCCGCGACGACACGGCACGCGAGGAGGCCCTGGCCGCCCTGCTGCCCCTGCAACGCGAGGACTTCACCGGCCTCCTCGATGCGATGGACGGCCTGCCGGTGACGATCCGGCTGCTGGACCCGCCGCTGCACGAGTTCCTGCCCGACCGCACCGACCTGGCCGTCCGCCTCGCCTCCGCTGCCCACCCCGACCCGCACGACCGCGAACTCCTGCACGCCGTCGAGCGCATGCACGAGCAGAACCCGATGCTGGGCCTGCGCGGGGTGCGCCTGGGCCTGGCCGTACCCGGCCTGATGGCCATGCAGGTACGGGCCGTCGCCGAAGCCGTGATCGACCGTCTGGGCGCGGGCGGCCGTCCGCGCGCCGAGATCATGATCCCGCTCGTCGGCACCGTCGAGGAACTGCGCCTGGCCCGCGCCGAGGCGGAGCGCGTCCTCGCCGAGGTCGCGGCCGAGACCGGCACGAGGCTCGACTGCCCGATCGGCACGATGATCGAGCTGCCGCGCGCCGCCCTCACCGCCGGACGCATCGCCGAGGCCGCCGACTTCTTCTCCTTCGGCACCAACGACCTCACCCAGACCACCTGGGGCCTGTCCCGCGACGACGCCGAGGCCTCCTTCTTCCCGCTGTACCTGGAGAAGGGCGTCTTCGCAGTGTCGCCGTTCGAGTCGATCGACCAGGAAGGCGTCGGACACCTCGTGGAACTGGCCGTACGAGCCGGACGCGCCGTCAATCCCCGCCTGGAGACCGGCGTGTGCGGCGAGCACGGCGGTGACCCCGACTCCATTCACTTCTTCCACCACGCGGGACTGGACTACGTCTCCTGCTCGCCCTTCCGCATCCCGGCCGCACGACTGGAGGCGGGCCGGGCGGCCGTCGCCGACCGGTCCGGCACCAGCGACACCAGGTGAGGCGGCCGGCACGCGCGCGAATCGTTCACAGACTCGTCCCATAACCTCATGCCTGGAGACGTCGGATGCCCTGGGCGTCCAGGGTGAGGAGGGGCGATGGTGCTCGGAAGGATCACGCGTTTACTCGTGGGCGCCATGACCGTGGCCTGCATGGTGCTCGTGGGCCCCAGTGCGCCGAGCGGTGCCCTCGTCGCGGGGGCACTGCCCGCCGAGGCCGTCAGAGACGCCGTACCGAACCGGGTCATGACGTGGAACATCTGCAACCCCTGCGAGACGAGCAACGTCGACCGGGCGGCGGAGATCGCCACGTACGCGCCCCAGGTCATCGGCATGCAAGAAGCGTGCGTGCGTGACGTCGAGAGCATCCGGGACCATCTGGAGAACCTCTACGGGCTGGTCTACCACGTCGAGTACGGGATGGTGCTGCGCAGTTGGGGCCGCTGCGGGGGAGTGCCGTGGAGCCCCGGGGAGTTCGGTCAGGCGGTCCTCTCGGCGGCACCGATGACCGACCCCGTCGAAGTGGAGTATCCCGACGGCGGATCCGAGGACCGCGGGTACATGGCCGTCACCACCACCGTGGCCGGCCAGTCCGTCCGGGTCTTCAACACCCACCTCGCCCACCGGCGCCAAGAGACGGTCCGAGCAGGCCAGACGCGCGTACTCGCCGCGGAAGTCGCCGAGCACGACCGGGCGATCGTGCTCGGCGACTTCAACGCCGTGCCGGACGCCCCCGAACTCGCCCCGATGTGGGCCCTGGCCACGGACACGGACCCCCAGTGCCGTCCCTCGGCCACCGGCTCCTGCACGCCGACCACCGACTGGCAACTCAAGTTCGACTACGTCTTCCTGCGAGGCTTCGTCCCGCTCGAGCACCATGTGCATCCGACCCCGAACTCGGACCACCACGTCCTGCGCACCGACGTCGGCTCGTAGTTCGCTTTAGCCGGCAGTGCGGCAACGCTGCACTGTGGCGGAGATCCGTCCAACTCGTCCTCGACGTCGACGACCCCTTCCTCGGCGAGCGCGCCCCGCACTGCCTGCACTGGTTCTGACCGCGCGCCCGCGTCCCTCAGTCGCGCGACGTCAGAATGCTCAGCGAGTTGGCCGCGACGATCGCCCCGACGCTCGCCCACTCCAGGCCGCCCAGGCCCTGCCCCAGACCCACCCAGCCGACCAGGGCCGCGATGACCGGGTTGACGCTCATGAACAGGCCGAAGGCCCGGGGCGGGACGTGGCGGAGCGTGAACAGGTCCGCGAGATAGGGCACGGCCGAGGACAGCAGCCCGGCGATGATCGCGCAGGCCACGGCGCCGGCCGTGGGCGGGTGCCGGACGGCGAGGGCGATACCGACCGGCAGGAACATCACGGCGGAGATACCGGCCGCGGCCGCAGCCCCCTGAGCCCCGGGGACGCGTCGGCCGACGGTGCGGTTGAGCAGGATGTACGACGCCCAGCAGACGGCCGCCAGCAGCCCCAGCGCCATCCCTAGGTAGTCCGTCGAGGGCTGCGGGCGCATCAGCGTGACGACGCCGGCCCCGGCGATCACCGCGCAGCACATGTCCACGCGGCGGCGCGAGGTCGCCAGCGCGATGGCGAGCGGGCCGAGGAACTCCAGCGTCACCGCCAGCCCCAGGCCGACCCGCTCGATCGCCGAGTACAGGGAGAGATTCATGGTGCCGAACACCACGGCCAGCAGGATCACCGGCCACCACTGACTCCACGTGAACGAACGCAGCCTCGGCCTGCCGACGGAGAACAGCACCAGGGCGGCGACGTACTGACGCACGGCGACGACACCCACGGGGCCGAGGACGGGGAAGGCGAGGGAGCCGATCGCGGCCCCGGTCTGGGTGGACAGGCCGCTGCCGATCATGGTCGCCACACCGGCGAGCCGTCCGCCGGTCTGCTCGGGCGTGTCCAACCGGGTCGCGGGCGCGGGTGCGGCTACGGACGTGGGCGTGGGTGCGGGTCGGGTGCGCATACGCCGATCGTGCGGCCACTCGATCATTGCGCAAAATGCGCAGGCCGCGTCATGCATACGCCTGGGTTATGCATACGGTGGCCTCATGGATGTGGAGCTGAGGCAGTTGCGCTGTCTCGTCGCGATCGTCGACGAGGGCACCTTCACCGACGCCGCCATGGCCCTCGGCGTCTCCCAGGCCGCCGTCTCCCGCACACTGGCCTCGTTGGAGCGCTCGCTGGGCGTCCGGCTGCTGCGGCGGACCTCCCGTGAGGTGACCCCGACCGGGACCGGCCTGCGGGTCCTGGCACACGCCCGTCGGGTGCTCGGCGAGGTGGACGACCTGATCCGGGAAGCGGCCTCCGGACACGCCCGGCTGCGGATGGGCTACGCCTGGGCCGCGCTCGGCCGGCACACCCCGGCCTTCCAGCGCCGCTGGGCCGCCGCCCACCCCGGAACCGACCTCCAGCTCGTCCGCGTCAACTCCGCCACCTCGGGGCTCGCCGAAGGGGCCTGCGACCTGTCCGTCGTACGCCGGACAGTGGCCGACCGGCGCTTCGACTCCGCCATCGTGGGGCTGGAGCGACGGCTGTGCGCGGTGGCCGCCGACGACCCGCTGGCCCGGCGCCGCTCGATTCGACTGGCCGAGCTCAGCGGGCGCACCCTCCTCGTCGACCGCCGCACCGGCACCACGACGACCGAGCTGTGGCCGCCCGATTCGCGCCCCGCGACCGAGGAGACGAACGACGTCGACGACTGGCTCACGGTGATCTCGACCGGCCGGTGCGTCGGCGTGACCGCCGAGGCCACCGCCAACCAGTACCCACGGCCCGGCGTCGTCTACCGGCCCCTCCGCGACGCCGAACCCATCGCCGTACGGCTGGCCTGGTGGCGCGACGACCCACCACCGGCCGCCCAGGCGGTGGTCGAGCTGGTCACGGCCCTGTACCGGGGCGAGTGAGGGCCGGGGCGGCCGCATCCGCACAAGGGGCGGGAAGGGCCCCATCCACTTCTCGCGGATCCTGATTGCGCGGTGCACGGCTGCCGGCCGCTTCTCCGCGCCGTTACGGGTCCTTCCCGTCACCTCCAGCACACCACGCGCACGGCGGCTGCGCCAGGGCCGGTCGGCCCTTCAGGGCCCACGAAGGTGACAAGGCGGGCCCGGCGGGTACCCATGAGCAGCGGATCCCGTCGGACGAGGGACGCGGCTCGAATGGAGGTGAGGAGGTCGTGCGGTTCACACATCGAGGTGCCGGCCACGACGGACATCCCCTGGACGCCGTACGCGCGCGGTCTCGCTCCGCGCACCACCCGATCGCCGTCCCGACACGGTGGGAGTGACCATGCCCCGCCCGCCGACACCGGACCCGTCCGAGGGCACGCTCGGCGACCCCCTTCGTGATGTGCGCGCCGTCGTGTTCGACACCGACGGGGTGATCACCGATTCGGCCCGGGTGCATGCGGCTGCCTGGAAGGAGGCGTTCGACGGCTTTCTGCGGGCTCATCCGCCGGCGGATCCCGAGCAGGGGCGCCCGTTCGATGTGCGGGAGGACTATCTGCGGTATGTGGACGGCAAGTCGCGCCTGGACGGGGCGGCGGCTTTTCTCGCGGCGCGGGGTGTCGAGGTGTCGGAGGAGACGGTGCGTGCCGTGGCTGCGGACAAGGAGCGGTTGTTCACGGAGCGGTTGCGAGCGCATGGTGTCGACGCCTATCCGGGGACGGTACGGCTGGTCCGGGCGCTGCGTGCCGCGGGAGTGCCCCGAGCGGCGGCCTCGGCGTCCCGGCACGCCGGCGAGCTGCTGAGCCGGGCCGGGGTGCTCGACCTGTTCGACGCCCTGGTGGACGGCAACGAGGCGGCCCGGCTGGGCCTCGCGGGCAAGCCGGAGCCCGATCTGTTCCTGGAGGCTGTGCGTCGGCTCGGTGTGCCGGCGGGGGAGGCCGCTGTCGTGGAGGACGCCCTGGCGGGGGTGGAGGCCGGGCGCAGCGGAGGGTTCGCCCTGGTGGTCGGTGTCGACCGGGGCTCCGGTGCGCGGCTGCTGCGGCACGGCGCCGACATCGTCGTACGCGACCTTGGAGAACTCTGCGCGGGAGGAGAGCCGCAGTGACGGACGAGCTGAGCCCGGAGGCCGTGGCGGCCGGCTGGAGCTGGGAGTACGCGGGCTATGAGCCCGCCGACGAGCGGCTTCGGGAGTCGCTGTGCACGCTGGGCAACGGCTACTTCGCCACTCGGGGAGCGCTTCCGGAGTGTGCTGCCGGCGAGGTCCACTATCCGGGGACGTATGTGGCGGGCATCTACAACCGGCTCACGTCCGATGTGGCGGGCCGCCGTGTGGAGAACGAGGACATGGTCAACGTTCCCAACTGGCTGCCGTTGCGCTTCCGCCTGCCCGACGGGCAGTGGCTCACCCCCGACACCACACCCGTGCTCGAACACCGGCAGCTGCTGCACCTGGCAGATGGACTGATGGAGCGCCGGACGCGCTACGACCTGGGCGGGGGCCGTGTGTTGGCGGTACGGCAGCTCCGGATGGTGCATATGGCCGACCCACATATGGCGGCCCTACGCACCGAGTTCACGGCCGAGGGGTTCTCCGGCGAACTGGAGGTGGAGGCGGCCCTGGACGGCGGTGTCACCAACGCCGGAGTGGCGCGCTACCGGGACCTGGACGGCCACCACCTCACCCACCTCCACGCCGGCACCTCCGCCCCGGACACCGTCTGGCTGCGCTGCCGCACCCGCACCTCCGACATCCGGATCGGCCTCGCGGCCCGCCTCACCGCCGACGTGCCCGCGACGGTCCGCCACGAACTGCCGTACGTCATCCAGCGGTTGAGGCTCGATCTGGCCTCCGGCCACACCGTCACCGTCGACAAGACCGTCGCCCTGCACACTTCCCGCGACCCGGCGATCAGTGACCCGCTGCATGCCGCCGTCGACCGCGTACGCCGGTCCCCGGACTTCGACACGCTGCTCAAGTCGCATCGCACGGCGTGGGATCAGCTGTGGCGTCGTGCGGAGCTGGATGTGCCTGGTGAGTCGGGCCGGATCCTGCGGCTGCATCTCTTCCATGTCCTGCAGACCCTGTCCCCGCACACCGCCGACCTCGACGTCGGCGTGCCCGCGCGGGGGCTGCACGGCGAGGCCTACCGCGGGCATGTCTTCTGGGACGAGCTGTTCGTCCTGCCGTACCTCAACCTGCACTTCCCCGAGGTGTCCCGGGCCCTTCTCCACCACCGCCACCGCCGCCTCGAACAGGCCCGCACCAGCGCCGCGGCGGCGGGCTACCGGGGTGCGATGTATCCGTGGCAGAGCGGCAGCGACGGGCGTGAGGAGACCCAGCAGCTTCACCTGAATCCGCGTTCGGGGCGCTGGCTGCCCGACCATTCCCATCTGCAGCATCATGTGGGCTCGGCGATCGCGTACAACGTGTGGCAGTACTGCGAGGCGAGCGGCGACATGGAGTTCCTGCACACCAAGGGTGCGGAGATGCTGTTGCAGATCGCCCGGTTCTGGGCGGACCGGGCTGTCTATGACGAGGGGTTGGGGCGGCATCGCATCCGGGGTGTGGTGGGCCCGGACGAGTACCACGAGGCGTATCCGGACAGCGCCGTGCCGGGTCTGGACGACAACGCGTACACCAACGTCACCGCGGCGTGGGTGCTGGTCCGCACGCTGGAGCTGCTCGACACCCTGCCGGAGCCGCGCCGGCGTGAACTCGTCGAACGCACCGGACTCGACAGGGGCGAACTCGAACAATGGGAGGACGTCTCCCGCACCCTCCACGTCCCCTTCCACGACGACGTCATCAGCCAGTTCGAGGGCTACGGCGACCTCGCCGAACTCGACTGGAACGGCTACCGCGAGAAGTACGGCGACATCCGCCGCCTGGACCGGATCCTGGAGGCGGAGGGCGACTCCGTCAACCACTACAAGGCCTCCAAGCAGGCCGATGTGCTGATGCTCGGCTACCTGTTCGCACCGGCGGAACTGCGGGATCTCTTCCGCCGTTTGGGGCATCGGCTGGATGACGACATGTGGCGGCGCACGGTCGACTACTACATGCATCGCACCAGTCATGGCTCCACGCTCAGCGGGCTGGTCCACGGCTGGGTGCTGGCCCGGTGCCGGCGTAGCGAGGCGTGGAAGTTCGTGCAGGAGGCGCTCCAGGGCGACATCGCCGATGTGCAGGGCGGCACCACCGGTGAGGGCATCCACCTGGGCGCCATGGCCGGCACCCTGGACCTGGTGCAGCGTGGGCTGACGGGACTGGAGACCCGGAGCGGGGCGCTGTGGCTCGACCCCGTGCCGCTGCCCGAGCTGTCCTCGTACGGGTTCGCCCTGCGCTACCAGGGCAACTGGGGCGTCCGGCTGCGTCTGGAGCGCGGGCTGCTGGAGATCGCGGTTCCGTCCCACGACGTCTCCCCGATCGACGTGAGGCTGGAGGGGCGCGAGATGTCCGTGCAGCCGGGGGAGACGGCGCGCCTGGTCGTTCACGGCTGATCGGCTGATCGGCCCTGTGCGGGATGCGGCCGACGGGTGGAGGCTGGGAGGACAGCAGCGGATCCGGCCGGGAGGGTGAGCGCGATGGACGGCCCGGTGGTCGTAGGGGTGGACGGTTCGCCGTCGAGCATGGTGGCCGTGGAGGTCGCGGCGCGCGAGGCCGGGCTGCGGGGCGTGGCGCTCCGGCTGGTGCACGCCTTCGGCTGGCCGGCCGCGCACATCCCGCCCGGCGGGCGGCCCTGGGACGCGAGGAGTGCGGGGGTGCGTGAGCTGCTCGACGGCACGCTCATCCGGGCCGAGCGGTGCGCTCACGACACGGCCCCGAATCTGGAGATCACGCGTGAGGTCGTCGTCGGCGAACCGGTGACGGTGCTGGAGGTCGAGTCGCGCACCGCGTCCCTGGCCGTGGTCGGCAGCCGCGGTCTGAGCCGCTTCGGCGCCCTGCTGCTCGGCTCCACCGCAGGTCACCTCGCCGCCCACGCCTCCTGCCCGGTGCTGGTGGTGCGCCGCAGGCCCGACCCGGCCGGGCCCGTCCTCCTCGCCGTGGACGGCTCGCCCGCGGCGCGGGGAGCGGTCGAGTTCGCCTTCGCCCACGCCTCGCTGCACGGCGTGCGCCTGGTGGCGCTGCACGCCTGGAGCACCCGGACCGAGCGGGCGTACGAGGCCCCGGCCGACCCGCCCTTCGTGACGTACGACGAGGGCCGGCTGCACGACGAGGAGGAGCGGGTGCTCGCCGAGGCGCTGGGCGGGCTGCGCGAGCGGTATCCGGATGTCGCCGTGGAGCGCAGGCTGGTGCGCGGCCGGGTGCGGCACTCCCTCATCGAGGCCAGTGCGGATGCCGGGCTGGTGGTGGTCGGGGCGCGTGGACGGGGCGGTTTCGCCGGGCTGCTGCTGGGCTCGGTCAGCCAGGCGGTGCTCCACCATGCCGAGTGCCCGGTCGCCGTGGTCCGCACCGAGGAGAAGTGAACCTCACAGGCCGGCGGTGTGGTCCGGGACGTAGTTCTGCAGCTCGCGCGGCGGTCGCCGGTAGCCGGTCGACTCCGGGCGTTCGGGCAGTTCCAGGACCGGTGGAGGCACGTCCCGGTACGGCACGGAGTCCAGCAGGTGGGCGATCATGTTCAGCCGGGCCCGGCGCTTGTCGTCGCTCTCCACCACGTACCAGGGCGCCTCGGCGATGTCGGTGTGCACCATCATCTCGTCCTTGGCCCGGGAGTAGTCCTCCCAGCGGGTGATCGACTCCAGGTCCATGGGGGACAGCTTCCAGCGGCGCAAGGGGTCCTCGATGCGGCGCCGGAAGCGCTCCTGCTGCTCGTCGTCGCTCACCGAGAACCAGTACTTGCGCAGCAGGATCCCGTCCTCCACCAGCATCCGCTCGAAGATGGGGCACTGCCGCAGGAAGAGCTGGTACTCCTCCTTGGTGCAGAAACCCATGACGTGCTCGACGCCGGCCCGGTTGTACCAGCTCCGGTCGAACAGCACGATCTCCCCGGCGGCCGGCAGATGCTCGACGTAGCGCTGGAAGTACCACTGGGTGCGCTCGCGCTCGGTCGGCTTGGGCAGGGCCGCGATCCGGGCCACCCGCGGGTTGAGGTGCTCCGTGACCCGCTTGATCGTGCCGCCCTTGCCCGCCGCGTCCCGCCCCTCGAAGACCACGACCAGCCGGGCGTCGGTCGCGCGCACCCACTCCTGAAGCCTCGCCAGCTCCGTCTGGAGGCGCAGCAGTTCCTTCTCGTACGTCTTGCGCGGCAGCTTCTTCGCGTCGTCGCCGGCCATGCCGCCTCCCACAGCCGCATCGAACACCAGAACAGCACCGTACTGACGGGCGGCGGGCGGCGCACGCCGGACACCGGACTTGCGGCCCTTCACGCAAGGGGCACCCGGCGGGAGGGCAGGATGGGTCCATGGACGACGCCGATCCGCATATCCACGTCGAGCAGAGCGTGACCCGTTACGACGCCCGTGCGCGCAACCTGCTCGCCGGCACGTTCGGCCTGGTCGGCGATCTGCCGGAGACCGTCGCCACCGGCTGCGGGCTGCGGGTGCCGTACGCGATGACCTCGGCGCGGCCGGAGAGCGTCACCTGCCTGGCCTGCCGCGAGCACGGTCGCGCGCAGCACCTCCGCCTCGCCGAGCAGATCGAGCGGCTGGGGTCCATGCCGGGCGCCGCCATCACCCCGGACCAGTCGGGCCAGGTGGCCGACCACCATCGGGACCTCGCGCGGAGGTTCGCCGACGGCGGCTGAGGCGCACGGGTGAATGCAGCCCGGCGCAGGACTGCCACCACCGGTGACGGGGTACCCAGCGGCGCATGGCGGTGGACAGCAGGATGGGGCGGACGCCGGCGGCGCCGCCCCGGCCGGATGGCAGACTCGGTCGAGCGTTGGTGCGCTGGGCGACCACGACCGACCACAAGGTGATCGGCAACCTCTATCTGACGACCTCCTTCGGCTTCTTCCTCCTCGGCGGGGTCCTCGCGCTGCTGATGCGGGCCGAACTCGCCCGCCCGGGGCTTCAGCTGTTCAGCAACGAGCAGTACAACCAGCTCTTCACCGTGCACGGCACGGTCATGATGCTGCTGTTCGCGACCCCGCTGTTCGCCGGGTTCGCCAACGCCATCATGCCGCTGCAGATCGGCGCCCCCGACGTGGCGTTCCCCCGGCTCAACGCCCTGTCGTACTGGCTGTACCTGTTCGGCGGCCTCATGGTCGTCAGCGGCTTCCTCGTACCCGGCGGAGCCGCGAACTTCGGCTGGTTCGCCTACGCGCCCCTCAACAGCGCGGTCCGCAGCCCCGGCGCCGGCGGTGACCTGTGGACCATGGGCCTGGTGTTGACCGGTGTGTCCACCACCCTCGGCGCGGTCAACTTCATCACCACGATCCTGTGCCTGCGCGCCCCCGGCATGACCATGTTCCGGATGCCACTGTTCACCTGGAACGTGCTGTTCACCTCGATCCTCATCCTGCCCGCGTTCCCCGTCCTCACCGCCGCCCTGCTCGCGCTGGAGGCGGACCGCAAGTTCGGGGCCCACATCTACGACGCGGCGAGCGGCGGGGCGCTGCTGTGGCAGCACCTGTTCTGGTTCTTCGGGCACCCCGAGGTGTACATCGTGGCGCTGCCCTTCTTCGGCATCGTCACCGAGATCATCCCGGTCTTCAGCCGCAAACCGATCTTCAGCTACCTCGGCCTCATCGGCGCCACCATCGTCATCACCATGCTGTCCGCCGTGGTGTGGGCGCACCACATGTTCGCGACCGGCGCCGTGCTGCTGCCGTTCTTCTCCCTGATGTCGTTCTTCATCGCCGTCCCGACCGGCATCAAGTTCTTCGCCTGGATCGGCACCATGTGGAAAGGCTCGCTGTCCTTCGAGACACCCATGCTGTGGGCCATGGGGTTTCTGGTGACGTTCCTGCTCGGCGGCATGAGCGGCGTTCTCATCGCCTCCCCGCCGCTGGACTTCCACCTCACCGACTCGTACTTCATCGTCGCCCATCTGCACTACGTGCTCTTCGGCACCGTCGTGTTCTCGATGTTCGGGGGCTTCTACTTCTGGTGGCCGAAGATCACCGGGAAGATGCTCGACGAACGTCTCGGCAAGATCCACTTCTGGACCCTCTTCGTCGGCTTCCAGACCACCTTCCTGGTCCAGCACTGGCTCGGCGAACAGGGCATGCCCCGCCGCTACGCCGACTACCTGGCCGCGGACGGCTTCACGCCGCTGAACACCATCAGCTCCATCGGCGCGTTCCTGCTGGGCCTGTCCACCCTGCCGTTCCTGTACAACGTGTGGCGCACCGCCCACCACGGGCGCCGGGCGGACCGGAACGACCCCTGGGGCTACGGCCGTTCCCTCGAATGGGCCACCTCCTGCCCGCCCCCGCGCCACAACTTCACGGCGCTGCCCCGGATCCGCTCGGAGTCCCCGGCGTTCGACCTGCACCACCCGGACATCGCCAAGGAGGGCTGATGCGGACCGAATCCCGGCTCTTCGTCGGTGTCGCGGCGTTCTTCCTCGTCACCACCGTCGGCTACGGCCTGAGTTCCGAGGAACCCGCGGGCACCGCCGTCCTGCTCATCGCGTTTCTCATGGCCGCGCTCGTCGCGTTCTTCCTGCACATGCAGTACCGAAGGCGCGGCCTGCGCGCCCAGGACCGTGCGGACGCCGAGGTCGCGGACACGGCCGGTCCCCTCGACTTCTTCCCGCCGCACAGCCCCTGGCCGATCACCGTCGCCGCGGGATCCGTCATCGCGGCGCTCGGCGTGGTCTACGGACTGTGGCTGTTCCTGCTGGGCGTCGGGGTGCTCGGGCACGGGGTCGTCGGCATGGTGTTCCAGTACGCGGGCCGGGACGGTCAGCGCTCCAGCTCCTCCGCGGACGGCTCCCGTTCCTCCTCGACCCGGAACCCGTAGCCGCGCAGGACGTACCGCCGTTCCTCGTCGAGCGGCTCGTGGCTCTCCTCGTAGCCGCCCTCGATGGTCTGCCGCACCTCGCCGGTCTCCTCGCCTTCCGTCAGACGCTCCTGGTCGACCTCCCGCATCGCCCGGCAGACACGTCTCGTCACCATGAACGCGAGCGGCGGCAGGACCAGGAACGAGATGCGGAACACCCAGGTCAGCGCGTTCACGGAGATCGAGAAGGTGTCGGCGATGACGTCGTTGCCGCCCGCCGCCAGCAGCACGCCGTAGCAACTGACCGCCGCGACCCCGAGTCCGGTGCGCACGGGGTGGTCGCGGGGGCGGTCGCACAGATGGTGCTCCTCGCGGTCGCCGGTCACCCACCGCTCGGCGAACGGGTACGCGTACAGCACCGCGAACAGCACCCCCGGCAGGACGACCGCGGGCAGCAGCACGTTCCACATCAGGGTGTGCCCGGCCACCGTCGTCTCCCACGGGGGCACCAGGCGCAGCGAGCCCTCCAGGAAGCCGACGTACCAGTCCGGCTGCGAACCCGTCGACACGACGTCCGAACGGTAAGGGCCGTACGCCCAGATCGGGTTGATCTGCGCCACCCCCGACAGCAGCGTCAGCACCCCGGACACCATGAAGAACAGACCGCCCGACGAGGCCGTGAACTGCGGGACCATGGGCTTGCCGACCGCGTTGCGCTCCGTGCGGCCACGGCCCGCCCACTGGGTGTGCTTGAGGTAGAACACCAGGATCAGATGCACGGTGATGAGCGCGAGCAGCAGGCCGGGGAGCAGGAGGATGTGCAGCGCGTACAGCCGCGGGATGATCTCCTCGCCGGGATACTCGCCGCCGAAGGCGAAGAAGGACACATACGTGCCCGCCACCGGGATCGACAGCATGATGCCCTGGGCGATCCGCAGGCCCGTCCCCGAGAGCAGGTCGTCCGGCAGCGAGTAGCCGGCGAATCCCTCGGCCAGCGCCAGCAGGAACAGGGTCACGCCGATCAGCCAGTTGGCCTCGCGGGGGCGGCGGAACGCGCCGGTGAAGAAGATCCGCAGCAGATGGACCCCGATCGCGGCGAGGAACACCAGGGCCGCCCAGTGGTGCATCTGACGGATCAGCAGACCGCCGCGCACATCGAAGCTGATGTCCAGCGTCGACTCGTACGCGGCCGACATGCGCACCCCGGCCAGCGGCGTGTACGAGCCCTGGTAGACCACCTCGGTCATCGACGGGTGGAAGAACAGCGTCAGCCACACACCGCTCAGCAGCAGGACGACGAAGCTGTAGAGGGCGATCTCGCCGAGCAGGAAGGACCAGTGGTCGGGGAAGGCCTTGCGCAGCAGTCCGCCGCCCTCGGAGAGCGGCAGACGCCCGTCGACGTAGTCCACCGTGCGTTCAGCGGCATGACGGGCCCGGGCACCGGCACGAGCCCTTCTCCTCCTCCACAGCACGGATCACGAGTCCCCTGACGCCCGCACCGGGAAACGGACTGTTACGTACGATCACCCTTCGGCTTCCCCCGCTGGTCCGGTGTGCCGTGCGGCGGCGGACTGAAGGGCTCCGGCGAGGTCGCGGGGGACACCGGGGAGCCCGCCCGGTGCGCGCCGCTCTCGGGGCGCAGCGCGCCGGGATCGCCGGACGTCGGTTCGGCGCCGGACTCGAGCTGCTCCAGTCGGGTGGCCAGCAGTTCGGTCACCGCGAGCCGGTCGGCGTGCGACCGCTCGTAGGCCAGCAGCTCCTCGACCTCGCCGGCGGACAGCGACCGTACGCGGCTCTCCAGACCGCCGATCGGCAGGTGGTCGTAGTCGGGCAGCGGCAGGGTGTTACGGGCCGGGTCGGCCATGGTTCTCACTTCCTTCTGTACGGCCTGTGCGGCGGCCTCGGACGGCGCCGGGCCTCACGTACCGCCCGGCCCGCCGCCGCCGAACGACCCGCTGCCGCCCGCGCTCCAGCGGCGCCGTTTCCGGGACGGGCCCGGCCGGGTGGGCAGGTTGCCGTGGGCGGGCAGTTCGTGCGGGGTGACGCGGTGGTCGCTTCTGGGCACCTCGGCGGGCTCGCGGTTCTCCCGGACCTCGTGGACCGGGCCCTGCTCGGGCAGCCGGGGCTGTTCATCCGGGCGGGGCGGACGTGGTTCGCGGCGCCTGACCCGGATGCCCAGGGCGAAGGCGCCGACGAGCAGCGCCGTGACGGCCACGCCCGCGACGAGCAGTCCGACGGCGAGCGCGCCCGATGCCGCGGCGATGTCCATCCAAGCGGTATCCATGGCGCGCGAGTACCCCTGGCACCACACGTGAACCCGGACACCGCGACCGGCCCGGACGCCCAGGAACACCGGGTTTGGCGCCCGCGGCTGCGGCTACCCGCCCGGTGTGACATCGACAACATCCCAGCAAGAGCTCGTCCGGTTCCTCGAGGACCGCTTCGCGTGCGCCCAGGCCTGTACGGAGTGCGCCCGTGCCTGTGCGCTGCGCGCGAGCCTGGTGGATCCGGACGGGACGGAGGAACAGGAACTCCTGCGGCGCAAGGGCATCATGTGCGCGGAGGTCTGCGACGCGACCTGCCAGGTGCTGTCCGAGCAGAACCTCCTCGACGAGGCCGCGATCCGCGCTCAGCTCGAGTGGTGCAGGTCGGTGTGCGTGGAGTGCGCGCACACCTTCGACAGCCGTCCCGGCGGCGAGGAGGCCGCCGAGGCGTGCCGGACGTGTGCGCGGGCTTGCACCGACTTCATCGGGAGCCTCGCCTGACCGTTCCCAATTTCTGAAACACGTTCTACGGTGTGCGCCGTCAGGACCGCCCTTCGGGAGCCTGGAGGCGCCGTGCATCTGGAATACCCGCCCGAGCAGCAGCGGCTGCGCAGCGAACTGCGCGACTACTTCGCCGAACTGGTGCCGGACCTCGCACAGACCCGCTTCACCGACCCGGCCGCCCAGAAGCGCCACTACCGCAAGACGATCCGGCGGCTCGGCGCCGACGGCTGGCTCGGCGTGGGCTGGCCCAAGGAGTACGGCGGACGCGGCTTGACCGCGATGGAACAGTTCATCTTCTTCGACGAGGCCGCCCAGGCGGGCGTACCGCTGCCGCTGATGGCGCTCAACACCGTCGGCCCGACGATCATGCAGTACGGCACCGACGAGCAGAAGGCGTACTTCCTGCCGAAGATCCTCTCCGGCGAGATCGACTTCGCGATCGGCTACAGCGAGCCCGAGGCGGGCACCGACCTCGCGTCCCTCAGGACCCGCGCGGTGCGCGACGGCGACGACTACGTCGTCAACGGGCAGAAGATCTGGACCACCAACGGTGACACCGCCGACTGGGTCTGGCTGGCCGTGCGCACCGACCCGGACGCCCCGCCCCACAAGGGCATCACCATGCTCCTCGTCCCGACCACCGAACCCGGCTACTCCTGCACCGTCATCAACACCCTCGCCTCGCACGACACCACGGCCAGCTACTACGAGAACATCCGCGTCCCCGTCTCCCGCCGCGTCGGCGCCGAGAACCAGGGCTGGCGCCTGATCACCAACCAGCTCAACCACGAGCGCGTCACCCTCGCCGCCCACGGCACCATGGCCGTCCGCGCCCTGCACGACGTCCAGCGCTGGGCGATGGAGACCAAGCTCGCCGACGGCCGCCGGGTGATCGACCTGCCCTGGGTGCGCCGCCGCCTGGCCCAGACCCACACCAGGCTCGCCGCCCTCAAGCTCCTCAACTGGCAGATGGTCAGCGCCGTCCAGGACGGCACCCTCACCCCGCAGGACGCCTCCGCCGTCAAGGTCTACGGCTCCGAGGCACGCCGCGACGCCTACGCCTGGCTGATGGAGATCGTCGCCGCACCAGGGGCGCTGAAGGAGGGCTCGGCGGGCGCCGTGCTCCACGGCGAGCTGGAGCGCGGCTACCGCTCGGCCGTCATCTTCACCTTCGGCGGCGGCAACAACGAGATCCAGCGGGAGATCATCTCCTGGATCGGTCTGGGGATGCCGAGGGTACGGCGTTAGCCTGCGGGCATGGGCGATCCCGGACTGTTCACGCCGAACTCGGTGACCTGGCAGATGCACGGCGACCCCATGATGTGGGTCGCCGGAATACGCGCGCTCTACCTCCAGGCCCTGCATCCGCGCGCGGTGCGCGGCGTGATGCAGAACTCGGACTTCCGGCAGGACGCCTGGGGCCGCCTGCTGCGCACCGCCAACTTCGTCGGCACCATCACCTACGGCACCACCGAGGCCGCCGAGAAGGCCGGCGCCCGGGTGCGCAGGATCCACAGCATGCTCAGCGCCACCGACCCCGACACGGGGGAGCGGTACGGCGTCGACGAACCCGAGCTGCTGCTGTGGGTGCACTGCGCCGAGATCGACTCCTATCTGCACGTCGCAAGCCGCTCAGGCCTGCGCCTCACCGACGCACAGGCCGACCGCTACATCGACGAACAGCGCGTCAGCGCCCGCCTGGTGGGCCTGGACCCTGACGCCGTACCGGCGAACCAGGCGGAGATGGCGGAGTACTTCGACAAGGTGCGCCCCGAGCTGGCATGCGGACCCGGCGCACGCGCCGTGGACGACTTCCTGCTCCGCCCGCCGACGCACCCCCTCCTCGTCCCGGCGCGTGAGGTGCTGTGGCGGCGCGTGGCGCACCTGGCGTACGCCGCCCTGCCGCCGTACGCCCACGAGCTGTACGGCAGAGCCGCCCCGAAACCCGCCACCGTCACCCGTCAGTTGCGTGCCACGGGCACCCTGCTGCGCTGCGTTCCCGCACGTCTGCGCTGGCAACTCCCGCCCAAACACATCCTGCGCGCCATGGCACGGCTCGGTCCGGGCTCGCGCCCGGCACCGTACAAACTCGGACGATAGCTCGCCATACTGGACGGGCCGGGGGAGGGCGGGGCGGGCCGTGACGGGGGGCGAGCGCGGGAGATGGGGGACAGCAGGCTGATCCAGGGCCGGTACCGGCTGCTCGAACTGATCGGGCGCGGCGGTATGGGCGAGGTGTGGCGTGCGCGCGACGAGTCGCTGGGCCGGCACGTCGCCGTGAAGTGCCTCAAGCCGCTGGGTCCCCACCACGACCACTCCTTCACCCGGGTCCTGCGGGAGCGGTTCCGCCGCGAGGCCCGGGTGGCCGCGGCCCTCCAGCACCGCGGGGTGACCGTCGTCCACGACTTCGGAGAGTCCGACGGCATCCTCTTCCTGGTCATGGAGCTGCTTCAGGGCCGCAACCTCAGCCAGCTCCTGGAGGACAACAAGCACCATCCGCTGCCCGTCCCCGACGTCGTCGAGATCGCCGACCAGGTCGCCGCCGCCCTCGCCTACACCCATCAGCAGGGCATCGTGCACCGCGATCTGAAACCGGCGAACATCATGCGGCTCGCCGACGGCACGGTGAAGATCTGCGACTTCGGCATAGCGCGCCTGGCCCACGACATCGGCTTCACCTCCCGGCTGACCGGCACCGGCATCGCGATGGGCACCCCGCACTACATGTCCCCCGAGCAGATCGGCGGCGAGGAGGTGGACCAGCGCAGCGACCTGTACTCGCTGGGCTGCGTGCTGTACGAGATCGCCACCGGGGTACCGCCGTTCGACCTGGACGACCCGTGGGCGATCCTCGTCGGCCACCGCGACACCCCGCCCCGGCCACCGCGCAGCCACCGCGCCGAGCTGCCCGAGTACGTCGAGCAGGTCATCCTCGACCTGCTGGCCAAGCGCCCCGAGGAACGCCCGCACGACGGCCGTGAGCTGGGCCGTCGGATCAGCCTGGGCCGTACGACACCGCAGTACGTGCCGACCGTGGTGACCCCGCAGCCCGCCCTCAGGCCCCCGGAGCCCGCCGCCCGCGAGCCCCGCCTGCCGTCCTGGACCCGCGGCATGACCACCGGCCACAAGGCCACCGGCGCCGGACTGCGCACCACACCCCCCGACGCCGGGGCGGGCCTGACCGGCGAGTGGATCCCGCGCCCCGCCACCGGACGGCCCGACGAGGGCGCCGTACCCGAGGAGCCGCCCGCCCCGTCCGTGGCGACCCTCACCGCGCTGGCCGGACGGCACAACGCCGGGCTCAGCCTCGGCCGGCTGGGCCGCTGGACCGAGGCGGGCGAAGTGCACCGGGCCGTCGCCGCCGAGCGCGAGCACCTCCTCGGCCCCGACCACCCCGACACCCTCGCCAGCCGCTACGAGGTCGCCTTCACCCTCAGCCGCACCGGCCGCGCCGCCGACGCGCTGCGCGAGTACAAGCACGTCGCCCGCGCCCGCAGCCTGGCGCTCGGCCCGGACCACCCCGAGACGCTCGCCGCCCGGCAGGAGATGGCGTACGTGCTCGGCCAGTTGGGCCGGCACTTCGACGCCCACCAGGTCTACACGTCGGTGCTGATCGCCCGCGAGCGCGCCATGGGCGCCGACCACCCCGACACCCTGCGCTGCCGCCACAACCTCGCCTTCAACCTCAGCAGGCTCGGCCGCCTCGAGGACTCGTACCGCATGGCCGACGAGGTCGCCGCCGCCCGCGCCCGCATCCTCGGCCCGCACCACCCCGACACCCTGGTCACCCGCTACGAAGTCGCCTACGCGCTCGGCCAGCTGGGCCGCTGGGCGGAGGCCCTGCAGACCTACCGCGAGGTCGCCGAGGCCCGCGCCCAGGCCCTCGGCCCCGACCACCCCGACACCCTCTCCGCCCGCTACGAGGTCGGCATCAGCCTCGGCCGCCTCGGCCGCAGCGCGGAGGCGCTCCAGCTCTACCGCGACCTCGTCGACGACCGCACCCGCGTCCACGGCCCCACCCACCCCGAGACCCTGCGCGCCCGCCATGGCCTCGGCGTCAACCTCGGGCGCCTCGGCCGCTGGGAGCAGGCGCTCGCCGAGTCCCGCGACGTGTGCGCGATCCGCGAGCGAGTGCTGGGCCCCGACCACCCGGACACCCTGGTCAGCCGACGCGAGGTGGCCGTGAGCCTCGGCTGGCTGGGCCGCTGGCCGGACGCGCTCACCGAGTACCGCAGGGTGGCCGCCGCCCGCGAACACGTCCTGGGCGCCGACCACCCCGACACCCTCGCCAGCCGCAACGACGAGGCCCACTGCCTGCAGCAGCTCGGGCGGGAGGCGGAAGCGGTCGAGCTGTACCGGAGGGTGGCGGTGCTGCGGCAGCAGCGGGCGTCCGGCGGCCGGTGACGGCCTCACCCATGGCCGACCTGGATCATCGCGTGTTACGAAGAACCATGGCCGCACACGAGGGACACCCGGGACACCGTACGTACGACGCCGTCATCGTCGGCGGAGGCCACAACGGCCTGGTCGCCGCCGCCTATCTGGCCCGGGCCGGCCGGTCCGTGCTGGTGCTGGAGCGGCTGGACCACACCGGGGGCGCCGCCGTGTCCACCCGGCCCTTCGCCGGGATCGACGCACGGCTCTCCCGCTACTCGTACCTGGTCAGCCTGCTGCCCAGGAAGATCGTGCGGGACCTGGGCCTGGACTTCCGCGTCCGCACCCGCGACGTCTCCTCGTACACGCCCGTGGAACGCGACGGACGGCCCACCGGACTGCTGGTGGGCGGCGGCGAGCGGCGCACCCGGGAGGCGTTCGAGCGGCTGACCGGCGGCGAGCGCGAGTACGCGGCGTGGCAGCGCTTCTACGGCATGACCGGCGAGGTCGCGCGGCGCGTGTTCCCGACGCTCACCGAGCCCCTGCCCGGCCGCGAGGAGCTGCGCCGCCGGGTCGACGACGAGGACGCCTGGCGCATGCTCTTCGAGGAGCCGATCGGCGTCGCGATCGAGGACCGCTTCACGGACGACCTGGTGCGCGGCGTGGTCCTCACCGACGCCCTGATCGGCACCTTCGCCGACGCCCACGACCCGTCGCTGAAGCAGAACCGCTGCTTCCTCTACCACGTGATCGGCGGCGGCACCGGCGACTGGGACGTCCCCGTCGGCGGCATGGGCGCCCTCACCGACGCACTGGCCACCGCGGCACGCGAGGCGGGCGCGGCCCTCGCCACCGGGCACGAGGCGGTCCGCATCGACACGGACGGCCGTACCGCCGAGGTCACCTACCGCACGGCGGACGGCGAAGGCGTCGCCGCCGCCCGGCACGTCCTGGTGAACGCCTCCCCGCAGGACCTGGCAGCCCTCACCGGCGACACGCCCCCGGCGCCCGCCGAGGGCGCCCAGCTCAAGGTGAACATGCTGCTCAGACGCCTGCCCCGGCTGCGCGACAGCTCCGTCGACCCGCGCGAGGCGTTCGCCGGCACCTTCCACATCGCCGAGGGCTACGACCAGCTCGCCACCGCCCACGCCCAGGCCGCCGCAGGCGAACTCCCCGCCGCGCCCCCGTCCGAGATCTACTGCCACTCCCTCACGGACCCCACGATCCTCGCCCCTGCCCTCGTCGAACAGGGCTACCAGACCCTCACCCTCTTCGGCCTGCACACCCCGGCCGGCCTCTTCGAGCGCGACAACGACGCCGTACGCGACGAACTGCTGAAGTCGACCCTGGCCCAACTCGACGCCCACCTCGCCGAGCCGATCGCCGACTGCCTGGCGACCGACGCCGACGGACGACCCTGCATCGAGGCGAAGACACCCCTCGACCTGGAACGCGACCTGCGGCTGCCCGGCGGCAACATCTTCCACCGCGAGCTGGCCTGGCCCTACGCCCAGGAGGGCACCGGCCGCTGGGGTGTGGAGACGCGGCACGCGAACGTGCTGCTGTGCGGGGCCGGCGCGGTGCGCGGGGGAGGGGTGAGCGGGGTGCCCGGGCACAACGCGGCGATGGCGGTGCTGGAGGCCGCCGACTAGGCGCGGACGCCGCCGTCCACCTGGAGGACCACGCCGGTCACATAGGACGCGCGGTCGCTCAGCAGCCATGCGGCGGCCTGGGCGACCTCCTCCGGGTCGGCGGCCCGGCCCAGCGGGTTCTGCGCGATGAGCCGGTCGATGATGCCGGGGGAGTCGCGCTCCCACTCCTCGACCATCTCGGTGCGGGTGAGTCCGGGGGCGATGGCGTTGACCCGGATGGCCTCGCGGCCGTACGTGACGGCGGCCGATGCGGTCAGGCTGTTGAGCGCCCGCTTCATCGCGCCGTACACGGGCAGCTCCGGGTTGGCGGCGAGGCTGCCCACGCTGGAGTTGTTGACGATCGCGCCGCGTCCGGCCGTGGCCCGGATGGCGGCGATCTCGGCCTTCATCGCCAGCCACGGCCCCTTGAGGTTGACGGCGCCGATCCGGTCGAACTCGGCCTCCGGGAGCTGGTCCATCGGGCCGGGCGGCTGGATCGTCGCACCGTTGTTGAAGGCGACGTCCAGCCGGCCGTACAGCTCCACGGCCCGATCGACGGCGGCCCGCACGCTGTCGGCGTCGGCCAGGTCGCACGGCACGAAGTCCGCGGTGCCGCCCGCCGCCCGGATCTCCCCGGTGACCGCTTTGAGCTGCGCCTCCGTGCGCGCGGCGAGCAGCACCCGGGCCCCTTCCCGGGCGAACAGCCGAGCGGCGGCGGCGCCGATGCCGCGGCCGGCGCCGGTGACGAACGCGACCTTGCCGTCGAGCAGGCCGGTCGCAGTGGTGATCGGTGTGTCGTTCATGCCGTCGAGCCTGCGACCGGCCGCACGGCCCAGCCAGGCACCGGCTGTACCTGGCTGGGCCCTGGACGCATGCGCACACTGGACGGGTGGACCGACGACAACTGGCCGACTTCCTGCGCAGCCGACGCGAGCGTGTCGCGCCCGCGGACGTGGGGCTGCCGAGCGGGCCGCGGCGCCGTACGCCGGGACTGCGCCGCGAGGAGGTGGCGCAACTCGCGTTCATCTCGACCGAGTACTACACCCGGCTGGAGCAGGCCCGCGCCCCGCACCCCTCGCGCGAGGTGCTGGCCCAGCTCGCCCGTGCCCTGCGGCTGTCGGACGCCGAGCGGGACCACCTCCACCACCTCGCCGGAGCCCCGCCCGGACCGCCGCCGGGGCCCTCGCGCGAGGTCCGCCGGAGCATCGTCGACCTGCTGCACCGGCTGCCGCGGGCGGCCGCGATCGTGATCTCGGCGACCTTCGAGATCATCGCCTGGAACGACCTCGCCGCCGCCCTGATGGAGGACTTCTCCGCCCTGCCCCGCCGCGACCGCAACCTCGTCCGCCGCGCCTTCCTCGGCCCGCACCGCGACGGCCGACGGCTCTACGGCGTGTCCGACGTGACCGAGTTCGCGCGGAACTCCACCCAGCAGCTCCGCGCCGCCGCGGCCCGCTACCCGCACGACCCGGAACTGAACGGGCTGATTCGCGAACTCCTCGACGGCAGCGAGGAGTTCGCCCGACTGTGGGCGGCCCACGACGTGACCGCCACGGCCATGCTGAACAAGACCTTCGACCACCCCGTCGTCGGCCCGGTCACCGTCAACTGCGACGTCCTCGACATCGCCGACCGCGACCAGCGGGTCGTCATCTACACCGCCACCCCCGGCTCGCCGTCCGAGGAGGCGCTGCGGCTGCTGTCCGTCGTCGGCACCCAGCGCCTGGACGTTCCCGGCTGAACCGTCAGTTCGCGGAAGCGGCCCAGCCGTTCGCGGTGATCCGCGCCGCATCCGCCGGCCGCGCCTCGTCGAAGAGCACGGTGCGTCTCGTCTCCACCCGCATCCCGTCCACGTAGGCGCCACGGCCCACGTACCGCCGGTCGGTGGCGTACCGCCAGCGCAGTGCCAGCCGCCGGTGCGCGGGGAGCTGGGCGGTGAGCCGGTGCCAGACCCGGCCGGACCAGCCGGTGACCGTGCCGGTCGGGTGGGACTGCGGCCGCTCGCCGGGGCGTGACGTGGTGAAGGGGAGCGGCTGCCAGGTGGTGCCGCCGTCGGTCGTCGCCTCCAGGGTGAGGCCGTCGGCCCCGGGCTCGGTGTCCCACCACAGGGCGCAGCACAGCCGCGCGTCGCCGCCGGACGTGTCGAGCGCGGGAAGGGCGAGGGTCGCGGTCGTGTCGCTCGCCATTGCCGAGAACCATGCCGTACGGCCGTGTCGTGGGCGGACCGGCACGGCGCGGGCCAGGTTGTTCGCGGACGCGACCCGGGGCGCGGAACCCGAGCGCCAACTGCGCACCGGGTGAACCGAGTTGCCGAGCACGACGAGGAAGGAGTCGGTCGTCGGGTCGAGGACCAGCGAGGTGCCGGTGAAGCCGGTGTGCCCCGCGGTGCGCGGAGTGGCCATCGCGCCCATGTACCAGTGCTGGTAGAGCTCGAAGCCGAGTCCGTGCTCGTCGCCGGGAAAGGCGGTGTTGAAGTCGGTGAACATCAGCTCCACCGACTCCGGCTCCAGGATGCGCGCGCGGCCGTAGCGGCCACCGTTGAGCAGCGTCCGGCCGAGGACCGCGAGATCCCAGGCGTTCGAGAACACGCCCGCATGGCCCGCGACTCCGCCGAGGCTGAAGGCGTTCTCGTCGTGCACCTCGCCCCACACCAGACCGCGGTCCAGGCCGGACCAGGGTTTGCGGGCGTCCTCGGTGGCAGCGATCTTCGCTTTCCAGGCGGCGGGCGGGTTGTAGCGGGTGCGGCGCATGCCGAGCGGGCCGGTGATCTCGTCGTGGAGGAGCGTGTCGAGCGTATGGCCGGTGATCTTCTCCAGGACCAGTTGGAGGGAGATCAGGTTCAGGTCCGAGTAGAGGTAGGCGGTGCCGGGCGCGTTGACCGGCGCCTCGTTCCAGATGAGCTGGAGCTTCTCCTCGTACGTCGGCGCCTGGTACAGCGGGATCCAGGCGCGGAACCCCGAGGTGTGGGTGAGGAGCTGACGGATCGTGATGTCCTGCTTGCCCGCGCGGCCGAAGTCCGGGAGGTAGGAGGCGACCGCCGCCTCCAGCCCCAGGGCGCCCCGCTCGATCTGCTGCACGGCGAGGATCGAGGTGAACAGCTTGGAGACCGAGGCCAGGTCGAAGACGGTGTCCTCGGCCATGGGTATCTGCCGGTCGGCCGGGAACTCGACGCCGGTGTCGGTCTTCTCGTCGTACGCCTGATAGCGCACCGCCATCCCGATCGGCTGGTGCAGGGCCACGGTGCCGCCGCGCCCGGCGAGCAGGACGGCGCCCGCGTACCAGGGGTGCTCGGGGGAGGGGCCCAGGAAGGCCTCGGCGTCGGTGACGAGCCGGCGCAGGTGGCCGGGGAGGAGACCGGCGCGTTCGGGGGAGCCGTGGTGAAGGGTGGGGTGACCGGACGCGGCTGCGGCCGGGGCGGCGGGTAACGGGGCGAGGGCCAGGGCGCCGCCCAGGGCCAGGGTGCCCAGTTGACGGCGGGTAAGTCTCGGGATCACCTCATCGGTCATCGTGAAACCTTCCTGTCGGGCGCCGGCCGTGTCAATGAGGCGTGCGCGTTCCAGGAGGCGAGCAGAAAGCTGACGGGGCATCAGAAAACCCCTTCCGTCCTCCGGAGGACTGCGGCATCCTGCGCCCATGCAGACGGAGCTGAGCAAGAAACTGGGAGTCGAGCACGCCATCTTCGGCTTCACGCCGTTCCCCGCCGTCGCCGCGGCCATCAGCCGGGCCGGCGGCTTCGGAGTGCTCGGCGCGGTCCGCTACACAGCACCCGACGACCTCAAACGCGACCTCGACTGGGTCGAGGCACATGTCGACGGCCGGCCCTACGGCCTCGACGTCGTCATGCCGGCGAAGAAGGTGGAAGGCGTCACCGAGGCCGACGTCGAGGCGATGATCCCCGAAGGACACCGGCAGTTCGTCAAGGACACCCTCGCCAAGTACTCGGTCCCCGAACTGGCCGAGGGGGAGGCGGCCGGCTGGCGCATCACCGGATGGATGGAGCAGGTCGCCCGCACCCAGCTCGACGTCGCCTTCGACTATCCGATCAAGCTGCTCGCCAACGCCCTCGGCTCACCGCCCGCGGACGTCGTGGAGCGCGCCCACGACCGGGGCGTGCTGGTGGCCGCCCTCGCGGGCAGCGCCCGGCACGCCCGCAAGCACAAGGAGGCGGGCATCGACATCGTCGTCGCCCAGGGCTACGAGGCCGGCGGCCACACGGGCGAGATCGCCTCCATGGTGCTCACCCCGGAGGTGGTCGAGGCGGTCGACCCGTTGCCCGTGCTGGCGGCCGGGGGCATCGGAAGCGGCCAACAGGTGGCTGCCGCACTGAGCCTCGGCGCCCAGGGCGTGTGGCTGGGCTCCATATGGCTGACCACCACCGAGGCCGACATGCACTCGCCCGCCGTGACCCGCAAACTTCTCGCCGCCGGCTCCGGCGACACCGTCCGCTCCCGCGCCCTGACCGGCAAGCCCGCACGCCAGTTGCGCACCGAGTGGACCGACGCCTGGGACGACCCGAACGGGCCCGGTACCCTCCCCATGCCCCTCCAGGGGCTGCTCGTGGCCGAGGCCGTCTCGCGGATCCAGAAGTACGAGGTCGCGCCCCTGCTCGGCACGCCCGTCGGCCAGATCGTCGGCCGGATGAACAGCGAACGCAGCGTCCAGGCCGTCTTCGACGACCTCACCCGCGGCTTCGAGCGGGCCGTCGACCGCATCAACCGCATCGCCGGAAGGAGCGGCCAGTGACCAACACCCCCGCGGCACACACCGTCAGCACCCCGCCCGTCGGCTTCTGGGCCCAGGCCGCCGCCGACCCGGACCGCCCGGTCCTCGTCGCCCCCGACGGCGAGCAGTGGACCGCCGGGCGCCTGCACGCCGCCACCAACCGCCTCGTCCACGGCCTGCGCGCGGCCGGCCTCCGGCGCGGCGACGCCTTCGCGGTCGTCCTGCCCAACGGCGTCGAGTTCTTCACGGCCTACCTGGCCGCCTCCCAGGCCGGCTTCTACCTGGTCCCCGTCAACCATCACTTCGTCGGCCCCGAGATCGCCTGGATCGTCGCCGACTCCGGCGCCAAGGTGCTCATCGCCCACGAGCGCTACGCCGACCCCGCCCGCCGGGCCGCCGACGAGGCGGGCCTTGCGGCCACCCACCGGTACGCCGTCGGCGAGGTCGAGGGCTTCCGGCCGTACGCCGAACTCCTCGACGGACAGCCGGAGTCCGCGCCCGCCGACCGCACCCTCGGCTGGGTCATGAACTACACCTCGGGCACCACCGGCCGCCCCCGCGGCATCCGCCGCCCGCTGCCCGGCAAGCCCCCCGAGGAGGCCTACCTGGGCGGCTTCCTCGGCATCTTCGGCATCAGGCCCTTCGACGACAACGTGCACCTCGTCTGCTCACCGCTCTACCACACCGCCGTGCTCCAGTTCGCCGGCGCGTCCCTGCACATAGGGCACCGGCTGGTGCTGATGGACAAGTGGACGCCCGAGGAGATGCTTCGCCTGATCGACACCCACAAGTGCACGCACACCCATATGGTCCCGACCCAGTTCCACCGCCTCCTCGCCCTCCCCGAGGACGTACGGGCGCGCTACGACGTCTCCTCCATGCGGCACGCCATCCACGGCGCCGCCCCGTGCCCCGACCACGTGAAACGCGCGATGCTCGACTGGTGGGGCCCCTGTGTGGAGGAGTACTACGCCGCCAGCGAGGGCGGTGGTGCCTTCGCCACCGCCGAGGACTGGCTGAAGAAGCCCGGCACCGTCGGCAAGGCCTGGCCCATCAGCGAACTGGCCATCTTCGACGACGACGGCAACCGGCTCCCGCCCGGCGAACTCGGCACCGTCTACCTCAAGATGAACACCGGAGGCTTCGCCTACCACAAGGACGAGGCCAAGACGAAGAAGAACCGCATCGGCGACTTCTTCACGGTCGGCGACCTCGGCCACCTCGACGAGGACGGCTATCTCTTCCTCCGCGACCGCAAGATCGACATGATCATCTCCGGTGGGGTCAACATCTACCCGGCCGAGATCGAGTCCGCCCTGCTCGCCCACCCGGCCGTCGCTGACGCCGCCGCCTTCGGCATCCCGCACGACGACTGGGGCGAGGAGGTCAAGGCCGTCGTCGAACCGGCCCCCGGCCACGAACCCGGCCCCGCGCTCGCCGCCGCCATCCTCGACCACTGCGCCGGACAACTCGCCGGCTACAAGCGGCCCAGGAGCGTCGACTTCATCACCGAGATGCCGCGCGATCCCAACGGCAAGCTGTACAAGCGGCGGTTGCGGGAGCCTTATTGGGAGGGGCGTACGCGGCCGGTGTGACCGGAGCCGCACGGTGTGCGTGGGTCATGTCCGCGGTCGCGGGAAGGTCTCCAGGGCCTGGGCGAGGCCCGTGGAGTCGGTGCCGATCTTGCGATAGGCGGAGGACAGCAGTTGCCGTACGCCCTGCTCGGTGAGGCGCAGTTCCTTCGCAATCACCCCCACCGAGCGGCCCTGGACCATCAGTTCGGCCGTTCGTCGTTCGTGAGCGGTGAGGGTGTCCGTCTGCGCGTAGCGCAGGGGCAACGGCCGCAGCCCGGCCGCCGAGAGCTCTTCCCTGGCGCGGGCGGCGAGGGCATCGGCCCCACAGTGAACGGCGCCTTCCAGTCCTTGGTAGAGCCGGTCGGCGGCCTCCTGCACCCGCCCGTTGCGGGACAGCGCGGCGCCGTGCCCGACGAGCGCACGGGCCAGTTCGTACGACGCGGGTGACCGCTCCAGTTCCTCGACGGCCCCGGCATACAGGTCGAGAGCGGCCGGACCGCCGGTCACCTCGGCCTCGGTGTGGAGGGCCTGGCCGATCGCGGACGCCGCACCGAAGTCCCGCGCCCGCTTGACGGCGTCCCGGGCGAGGGAGACCGCCCGATCCGGGGCGGTGGGGGCGAGGGCGGACGCCAGGTTGAGCTGCCATGGGCACCAGGCGGGGTTGTGCCAGGCCCGCGACTCCAGCCAGTCCCCGACGTCGGCCAGCAACTCTGCCGCCTCGGGGCGTCGCTTCTCCGCCAGGAGCAGTTCGGCGTACACCGTGCGGGGATCGGGGAAGATGACGGCGTTCGGGACCACGTCGCCATAGTGGTAGGCGTCGGCGAGGCGGCGCGCGTCGGCGGTCCGTCCGCGGGCGAGCAGGATCTGGATGAGGATGCCGATGGCGAACCACTGGGCGGGTACCGCGCCTTCGACGCGCTCGGCCGTGCGCAGCCCGGCCCGGACGAGTTCTTCCGCCTCGGAGAGGCAGCCCCGGCGGTAGCGGATGTAGCCGAACAGGGTCTGCCCCTGCGCCAGGTGGGAGCCGCTCCATCCCTTGTGCTCGCACTCGGCCATACCCTTGGAGAACAGCTCTTCGGCCCGCCACGGCTGGTCGCAGTACATGAACAGCAGGGCGACCGCGACGGGCACCTCGAAGCCGCGGTTCTCGTCGGTCCAGCTCATCCCGCCGCGCAGCGCCTCCTCGGCATGCCCGAGGGCGGTTCGCCGCGGCTCGCCGCGTACCAGGGCGTCCCACGCCCGCAGACCGAGGATGTAGCGCTCCTCCAGGCCGCGGCCGGTCAGCTTGTCGGCCAGCCTCGCCAGCCGGCGTGAACGGGCGGAGGAGTCGGGCTCGTCGGTGCGGAACGCACTCCAGACGAAGTGATCGGCCTGCATGCGCAGTTTGACACGGGGATTGGGGGCCCGCCGCGCCTCGTCGGCGGCCACCTCCGCGGCCTCGGTCAACCGGTCGGTGTTGGCCAGCGCCTGGGTCAGCCGGTAGACGATGGAGGCGCGGAGGTCGGGGTCGATTCCGGGCTCTTTCAGCGCCTCCCGGAGGTGGCAGACCGTGGCTGTGGGCTCGATCAGGAAGGTCGAGCAGGCGAGTTCGTGGAGGAGCGCGGCACGGTCCTCCGCAGGGGGCGGTTCCCGCAGCGCCCGGGTCAGCACGCGCCGGGCGGCCTCCGGGGCCCCGGCACGGAGGTACTCACGCGCGGCGGCCCGCAGGCACGCGACAGCCTCGGGCCGGCCGTCGCAGGGGACCTCCAGCAGATGCCGGGCGGCAGCGGTGGGGCCGAGCCCGGCCACGTGGGCGGCGTCGGCGGCCGCGTTGTGCATGCCGACCCGCAGGCTCGGAGGGATGGCCCGGTAGATGGTCGTGGCGATGAGCGGGTGGACGAACTCCAGGTTGCCCCCGGGCCCGTCGCCGTCCGCGAGGATGCGGGAGGCGCGCAGCTTCTCGGCCGCCTCCGCGGCTTCCTCACTGCCGAGCACCGCGATTCCCGCGGCAAGCTCTGGTGAGAAGGACCCACCCAGTACGGCGGCGGCCCACGCGAAGCGGACGGTGCTCGGGCCGAGCCGACGGAGGCGCTCGATCAGGCCGGGGCCCTTGACCGCTGCCGCGAGGTCCCGCATCACGGGCAACTCGTCCTGGGTGCCCTTCACTTGCCGTTCGTCGAGCCTGATGGCCAGTTCGACGGCCTCGAAGGGGCTTCCGCCGGTGACCGTCCAGCACTCGCCGCAGAACTCGTCCTCGGCCGCCTCGCCCAATGTGGCCCTGACGATCCGCGCCACACCGGCCTCGCCGAGCGGCGACAGGAGATGAGGGCGCTCCTCGTGGCGCTCGACGAGCGTGCGGAACGAGGTCGCGTCGGGCGGGAGTTCGTCGGGCCGGTAGGCAACGACGATCAGGAGCGGGAGATCCGCGACCCGGGGGGCGAAGGAGGCGAGCCAGTCGAGGGATTCGGTATCGGCCCAGTGCAGGTCGTCCAGGAGCAGAACGAGGGGCGTATTCAGTACCGTGAGGCGCGTCATGACCCAGTCGAGGCCGTCGCGCACTCCGGTCGGGTCCGGCATATGAGTGGTGTCCGTCGCCTCGAGGCCGAGCGCGGCGCCGACGATGTCGTACCAACTGCCCAGGAAGGCCCGACGCTCCGTCTCGCTCATCATCGCCAGGGCGGGCTGCATGACCTGGCGGACGACGCGGAACGCCAGCCCCTGCTCCTTCTCGCCGCCCCTGCCCGAGAGCACCGTGAATCCGTGCGCGGCGGCGCGGGTGCGCGCCGCCGCGATGAGCGTGGTCTTGCCCAGCCCGGCCTCTCCGGTGAAGGCGAGCAACCCGCCGCGCGGCGCCCGGGGCACCCCGTCGACGGCGCCACGCAAGCCCGACAACGCGGAGTCGATTGCCTGAAGTTCCCGGTCGCGTTCGAGTAGGGGCCGGTGTTCGGTGATCGGTTGCCGCAGCCCATGGGCCATGTGGTCTACCGCTTCCTGTCGTTGCTCCCCGCCGGACGGGGCGAGCGTACGCCTCATGGCGGCCCGTTGGCCGGGTTGGAACAGGAGGTCGGCAGGGAAGGGTGAATTTTTCACGGTAGGCGTTCGAGTTTCGGCCCTTTGGGTAACATATCCCGCTCCCGCTTGGGCCCTTCGCTGCGGGTGACCGGTCGGGCAGGGGCTCACGGCATGGCGGATGCCACCACCGTGTCCGCGTACCGCGGCACAGTACGGGACCAGAAGTAACATCCGGGGATCCAGCCGGCCATGCCCTCCACATAGCCGACGCCGGCTGCGCTCAACTCCGGCCTGATCTCACTGTACTGCTCCTCGAACTCGCTGATGGTCCAGTTGATGCGCCGGATGGCCAGCGTGACGGCCACCGGCAGGGAGCACTGGTGTGAGCGCTGGTATGCGAGGGCCAGATTGATCACACCGCCGGCCCGCTGCTCCTTCACCGCGGAGAAGAGGTCGGCTATCCACACCGCCGCGTCGACCGACAGCCGCCCCAGGCGCCGTACGACGGGATGCCGCAATTCCTCCGGGGCCAGCTCGTGCAGATGCGCGGCCTCGCACAGCGGGTGGAACGGCTCGATGCCCGCGATGAGGGAACGTATCGTCCGACACAGTCCGCTCGCCAACGGCACGGAGTGGGTCTGGGCCACCGCCTCGTACAGCAGACCGTGCACGTATTCACGACTGTTCCAGGCCCATCGTGCGGCCTGAGCGGGTGTGCACCGCTCCTGGACCTGCCGTTGGAGGTCGGCCAGGGCGGCCCCGAGCGGGGTGTCCGGCGGTTGGCCGTCCCGCAGGATCCGGACGCTCTCGCTCAGCATGGGCAGCAGCCGCCCGGGCCGCTGCAGGCCGACGTCTTCCGCCCGGTCGTCGAAGATGAACTGGTAGGCGATTTGGTTGGCCATGATCTGGAGGAGGCCGGAATCCACGGTCGGGCTGTTGTAGGCCGCGAGTTCGGCGGGGCGGGTATAGGAGATCATGGCCGCTACCGCCGGATCATCGGTAAGCCCCCAAGCACTCAGCCATTTCTCGACGCCCGCCGCTGCCTCGGACGCGTGGGGATTGCTCTGGAACGGGAAGGGCATATAGAGGTTCGCGTCAATCAGCTCCCGCAGGTTGACGGCGGGAATTCCGCTCCGCGCTGCGATCGTGATTCCCTCATGCGTAGTTGACATCGTCACCACCTGCCGTTCGGGGATCGTGGACGCCGGAAGTCTGCGTTGCCCGGGGGGCGAGGGATGGCGCCCGAGGCGGTGTGCCCACCGGCCGTTGCGCTCGTGGTTCGCAGACCATGACCAGGTCCCTCGGGCCCAAGGACGCTGCGGGGCGCAGCCGTTCGATGTGTCCGGGCAGATGGCGCAGCCGCCAGTGGCGGGCGATGTACGCGATGGCCACGGTGGCTTCCGCCATGGCGAACGTGTCGCCGATGCATTTCCGGGCGCCCGCGGCGAACGGGATCATCGCTCCGGGCGGGACGGCGGCCGCCTGCCCCGGCAGCCAGCGGTCGGGGAGGAAGCGGTCGGGGTCGGGGAACGAGGCGGGGTCGTGGTGCAGGAGGTACGGGCTGTACAGGACGGTGGCGCCCCGTGCGAGACGGTGCCCGGCGAGATCGGTCTCCTTGGTGGTCACCCGGGTGAAGAGCCAGCCCGGCGGGCGGTGGCGAAGGGTCTCGGTGAGGACGTGCCGGGTGTGGACGAGGCGCGGCAGCTCATCGGAGCCGGGCGGCCGCCCTCCGGCGAGCACGGCGTCGACCTCGCTGTGCAGGCGGCCTTCCTCCTCAGGATGGAGCGCCAGGAGCTCGAAGGCAGAGGCGAGGCACAGGGAGGTGGTCTCGGCTCCGGCGAATATCAGCGTGAGCACCTGGCTGCGGAGTTCCGGCTCGGTGATCGCCGCCGATTCGTCGTCGCTCCGCGCGGCCGTCAGCAGGACCCCCAGCAGGTCGTCCCGGGCACGAGTGTCCCGTCGGCGCTCGGCGATGACCGTGTCGACGATCGCGCGCAGACGGGCGGAAGCGTGCCGGAAACGCCGGTTGGCGGGCGTGGGAACCCGGAACGGGGCGTCGACCGGCACCACCGTCCGCAGGAACAGGCCGCGGACGATGGTGACGAGGCAACGGTGCACCTCAGCGGCCTTCGCGGCGTCGAGCGAGTCGGAGAAGAGGACGCGGCTGATGACCCGTGCCGACACCGTCAGCATGGTCGCGCTGACGTCGATCTCCTGCCCCGCCCGCCATTCGCGGCACACCGACTCCACTTCCTCGCCCATCAGTTCCGTCTGACCGGCGATCCGGGCCTTGTGGAAGCCGGGTTGGAGGAGCCTGCGCTGCCGCCGGTGTGCCTGATGGCGGCAGGTGCCGACGCCGTCACCCAGGAGCGTGCGCAGCCTGTCGTAGAGCGGGCCCCCCTTGTCGAAGGTGCGCGGATCCATGAGCACTTGGTGGACGAGATCCGGGTGGCACACCATCCAGGCCCGCACGGGACCCAGGCGTATCTCCACCAGATCCCCGTGAGCGGGTAAGGAATTGAGAAAATCCAGCGGTCGCCGAAACAAAGCGATACTGTGGCTGACGGTGGGGAATATGCCTGGCGCAATCCCCACCCTCCAGGTGTGTCCTGATGCAGGCACGACACGACTCACCGCAAACCCCCTGTCTCAATCGCCACGCGAAAGTCGGTGAATGCTCCACCGAGTTGGCGCTCGAGTCATGTCCTGCCCAGTTCAACCAGCCGTCGCTTTCATGAATCCTTTCTGCACAGGGGCGCACAGGAGCACAGAGAAGCACAGCAGCATTCGGCCGTGGTCGCCCTCGGGAGAGCTGAAAAGCGGGTCCAGCCCGTTGAAAGGGGCGGGACGGCATTGCTGTTACCTGTGTTCGTCGACCGTCACCACACGCAACACGGGCGACGACAGGATGTCCTTCTCACAGAACCGCGCCGTCACCCACTTCTCACCGGAGAACAACCGGGTCTGGTCGCTGAAGTGCGGCGAGTGGGGGTGGGACGACTGTGCGTACGTCAGCAGCGTGCGTGCCACCGGGCAGCGGCTGCCGTCCCAGCCCACCGCCTGGATGTGGCTGGAGCCGGTCGTCACCTCCGTGTAGCCGCCCCGCGCCTGGTCCCACACCGGCTCGATCTTGTTCCACACGCCCATCCCCTCGGTGCCGCCGTGCACGGGGATGCGTTGGCCGTTGCGTACGACGACCTGGTGCTCGCCGAGGCGCGAGTCCAGCGCGATGCCCGCCGCCCGCAGCTCGGCGACCGCGTCCGCGAAGGCCGTCGCGAAGCCGGGAGCGCCGGTGTTGAGCGTGTTCGGGGTGCGCACCGGGTCCGCCGCCGAGAACGGCACCTTCCACCGCTGCGCGGCCGGTACCGTCGCGTTCAGCTTCCGCCAGAACCGGTCGAAGAGCAGGGCGCCCCGACTGCGGGTGTCCATGGTGCGGTCCCAGGACGCCAGCACCGGGCAGGCCCCGGACACGTCGACGGCCCTGCCGTCACTGCCGGTCGCCGTCCCGCCCGGCAGCGCGGCACACGCCTGCGCCACATCGGCCGCCGCCAGGTCGCCCGCCGGCACCCGGTTCGCGAACTGCTGCCGCTCCAGGTCCCGGACGGTCAGCCTGCCCCGCCCCGCGCCGCCATCGCCGCCACGTCCTCGATCGCGCCGCGGGTGCGCACGGAGCGCTGGGTTCCGATGCTGCCGAAGATCCGCTCGTAACCGGTCAGCGGCCGGTCGGCGTTGCTGAGCCACGCGCTGTCGTTGGAATTCTCCAAGTTCATGATCAAGGCGTATCTTCTCTGCATGCCCACCCGCGTAACCAGGCCGCCCAGAGCGGTCATCTACACTCGCGAGATTAACGACCCACGAGGCGACGCGGTCAACGTCTCAGCGCAGGAAGAGGCGTGACGGAAGCTGGCCGCAGATCTCGGCTGCTGGGGCTTGGGCTGGTCGGCGGCGCAGCCCCAGGCTCACTGCCGTCCGGCTCACGCAACCCTCCACGCCCGGCTGGAGGCATTGGCCGACACATTCGCCGACGATGACGATGCCGATCCCCTTGAGTACCGCGCTGCGTCCCGCAGGGTGAAGGAGAAGATCGCGGCTGTCGAACAGGAGATCGCTGATGCCGCAGCAGCAGCCTCCGTCAACGAGCCAGGCCCGCTCGATGGCGTGGAACCGCCAGAGCTGGTACGGCGGCACACCGTTGATCCGGACGACGCCTTGGCGTGGTGGCGCGAGGAATACTCCCTGGAACAGCGCCGCAAGATCCTCAGCACCCTTGCCACGGTGACGCTCGTGCGCGCCCGGCAAGGACGGCCTGCCGGGTTCTTCCCGGGCCGTGGACAGGGGTACTTCGACCCGGACTCCGTACGCATCACGCCGATCGGGTCCGGTCGGTGATCCCGCGCGTCGAGGTCACTGTGGGCGGCTATGAGAGCACCTGTCGACGATCCAGCGCCACAAGTGGGTCTACTACGACCTGTGCCGCTTCCTCAGAACTCCGTTCTACGGCCGGGCCCTGCTCAACCCGTACCCGTTCGGCCGACCCTGGCCGCTCGCCATCGCGTACACGCCTGAAGTGCGTGCCTTGCTGCGGTGTGCCGAGGTCGTGTCCCTTGTCGTAGTGTAGCCGATCATCCGGCGGTCGTGTTGGTGGTGTTGGGTAGCGCGGGGGCGCTTTCGGGGCGTTGGGCGGGGTAA